>CAYOVS010000041.1:0-10802 GCA_964407445.1 uncultured Peptococcaceae bacterium | reverse complement strand
GCTCATCCACGGCCAGCAGTCGGTCTGCGTCACCGTCAAAGGCCAGCCCCAGATCTGCACCGCTTTCCACCACCAGCTTTTGCAGGCCAGCCAGGTGGGTGCTGCCGCATTCATTGTTGATATTGACACCGTTAGGCTGGTCACCGATGACCAGCACCTCTGCGCCTAGGCTGCGCAGCAACGCCGGGGCAATGGGCGTGGCGGCGCCGTTGGCGCAATCCAGAGCGATCTTCATCCCGGTCAGGTCGGGGCTTTGCTGCTTACGCAGCAGATCCCGGTATAATTGGGCTGCCTCCTGCCGCAGGGTGACGGTGCCGATTTTATCCTCTATCGCCCGGGGAATGGCGGAGGGTTCCGCCAGCAGTTTTTCGATGGCTTCTTCTGTAGCGTCAGGCAGCTTATAGCCACCCTTGGCAAAAAACTTGATCCCATTATCGTAATAGGGATTGTGAGAAGCGGAAATGACCGCGGCTGCGTCTGCATCCAGCAAACGCAGCAAGGCGGCTACGCCGGGGGTGGGAATCACCCCCAGCAGCACCACGTTGACGCCGGCTGCGGTGCAGCCAGCGGCCAGCGCCGCTTCCAGCATATCCCCGGAAATGCGGGTGTCTTTGCCGATTAAAATGGTTGGGGCGGCAGCATCAGATGCAACAAGGGTGGCGGCGGCAGCTAGACCCAAATGATAGGCAAGTTCGCCGGTGAGCTCTGTGCCTGCTTTGCCTCGCACACCGTCGGTGCCGAATTTTCTGGTCATATCAGTTCATCCTTTCTATAATGGCGTAGGCAGTTTTCAGCCCGTCGATGGCGCTGCTGATAATACCGCCGGCATAGCCTGCGCCTTCTCCCATGGGATACAAGCCCGGCAGAGAAAGGCTTTGGCGATCTTCGTTGCGTAATAAACGTACCGGAGCGGAGGTGCGGGTTTCGATTCCGGCCAGCACGCCCTCCCGGTCGAAGCCGGGGATTTGCTCCGCCCAGTGGCGGATAGCCCGGCATAAGGGCTGGGTAAGCTGCTCCGGCAGCAATTGCTGTAGGTCGGCTGGAACCGCGCCGCAGCTCAAGGGGGCGAATTGTTCCGGCAGCCCGGTAGGCTTGCGACCCGCTAAAAAGTCCTCCGCCGGAGAAGCCGGCAGCGCATAGCTGCCGGAAATTCGGTAGGCTTGTTGTTCCAGAGCCTGCTGGAAGAGCATCCCCTCCAGGGGAGCGGCGCCGAAATCCTGCCCCGGGCTAACGGTGACCACCAGAGCGCTGTTGGCGCGGCCGCTGTTGCGGGCAGCCAGAGAGGCGCCGTTGGTGACCAGGGTCTGCGCCTGCGAGGTGGCGTTGACGATATTGCCGCCGGGACACATACAAAAGCTGTACACGCCCCGCCCGCTGGCTTCGTCCCGATAGGTAAGCTGATAATCGGCGGCGGTGAGCAGGGGATGATCGCAAAAATCTCCGTATTGGGCCTGGTTGATCAACGCTTGCGGGTGTTCGATGCGTAGCCCAACCGCAAAGGGTTTGGCTTCCATGGCTACGTTTTGTTTTTCCAGCAGCAGATAGAGATCTCTGGCGCTGTTGCCGGGGGCTAAAAGCAGCGTATCGGCAGCCAGCTCCTGGCTTTCGCCGTTTTGTTCTACGGTGACTTGGCATAATCGGCCTTGGGCGCAGCCGATTTGGGTGAGGGTGGTATTGTAGAGAAAGCTACCGCCCAGTTGCTGGATGCGGCGGCTGAGGTTTTCGATGATCAGGGGCAGGCGATCGCTGCCCAGATGGGGTTTATGCCAGTAGGCGATGGCAGGATCTGCGCCGTAGGCCAGCAGGGTGCGGAGCACTTGGTTGCCCAGAGGATCTTTGCTGCGGCTGGTTAGCTTGCCGTCGGAGAACGCGCCTGCGCCGCCTTGGCCGAACTGGATATTGCTGTTGCAATCCAGTTGCCCGGTTTGCCAAAACCGGCGTACGGTTTGGGCCCGTTCCGCAACCGGCTGCCCTTTTTCGATCAGCAGTGGTTGCAATCCGGCCTCCGCTAAGGCCAGACCGGCAAACAAACCGGCGGGCCCGGCGCCCACGATCAGGGGGCGGCAGGCGGCATTGGCGGCTTGGGGCCAGGTAAGCGGTGTTGCCGGCTTGCCATTGACCTCCACGGTGTAGAGAAACAGGGGACGCCCTTGTTTCCGGGCGTCCAGGGATTTTTTGCGGATCTCCAGATGATGGATTTGTTGCGGTTGGGTACGCAGCTGTCGTGCCGCCAGCCGGGTCAGCATGGGCAGTTCCTGACTGTTATCGCTAAGCTCCGTTAAGGGGAGCTTGAGCCCGTTAAGAGTGATGCTGCCTTTTTTCATTGGTTGTTTTGTCCTTCCGTGCCGTCTGTGGTATCCGACGGGGTTTGGCTGGTATTGGCGGTAACGGTGACGGATACCTGAGCCGGAACGGCGCCCACCAGATTGGTATTGGCGGGTAGCGATACTTCTACCGGTAGGGTGTAAATTCCCGGCTGGGTGATGCTGGAGCAATCCACATAGGGAATCACATCGGTGGTTTGCAGTTGGTCGATGGCGGTATCCGGGCCGGATACGGTGATATCCGTGGACAGCGTGGACAGGGTAGCCTGCAAATGATCGTCTAATCCTTCTATGTAGATGAGGTCTTTGGCAAAGGTGGCCGTGGATACCGGTTCGATCTGGATGGCTACCGTAACCGTGGTGGTAACCAGAGAAATATTATTGGGCGGAGACAGATCCACAGTACGGGAAACGCTTTCTTTTAAGCCGTTGATGTCGATGGGTTTTGTTTCTATATAGTATAGCTTTTCCAGATATTCCAGAGAGCCCAGGGCTTTGACGGTGGCAGGCTCGATGACGATGCGGCTGACCTGATATCCGGTGGCCGGTTTGCCGCTGATCGCTGCGGATACGGCCACGCTTTTTTCCGGCTGGCTATAAGCGATGGGGATGACCACATTGCAGGTTTCGGGCGTGATCGTAAACCAATTGCTGATATTGTTGCCGGCGGCGTCCAGCACCTCTACCGACAGGTTTTGGTTATAGCTGTTGCTCAGATCGGTAACGTCGGCGTTCACAAAAACGCTGGCCACTTGCTTCATATAATCCTGCGGCCCGGCCAAGGTAATTTGAGAGGGGGTAAGCACTGCATCCATCAGATTGTAGCCTTCGGTGGTTTGCCCCAGGGTTTTTAGTTCCAGCGGGAAAACGCCTTCCACCACCTCTTCCAGGGTAACGTCGATGCTTTCCGGGCTGAGCGAAACCAGTTGTACCGTATCCGGCATATCCACCTGGATGTTTAAGGTGGCTTCCCCGGCCATCACGCCGTTTAAGTCGATATAGGCTTCGAAGTTTTTGGTGGAAAGGGTGTTGATGATTGCGGCATTGCCTTGCACCCGCACCTGCACCTGATAGTTTTGTTCCAGCAGCGCCAGATTGGCTGCCAGATTGCGCTGCTCTACAGGTATGGTATAGGTAGCCTCCGTCAGCGGATTTTGGCTGGCGGTGACGTATACCCACATTAGTGTGGCCAGCAAAATGGCGGAGATTTTAAAACCCAGATTTTTGGGACGGTGGCGTTTTGTTTTTTTTATGGTGGGCTCAGCGGCTTGTTTTTCTGCCGGCTTGTTCTCCGGGGATTTTTGCCCGGTGCTTACTGTGGCTGTCGCAGCAGTTTCCGGCGGAAGCACTGTTGTTTCCGGTTGAATTTTGTTTTCCTCCTGCTCAGTCACGACGCAACACCCCCTTGCTCTTTTGCCATAGCGTTTCCTTGCCGCTGCTCATTGTCAGCTGTTGGGCAAGCATTTCCCGCAATTGTTTTTCGTCCAGATGGCGCACCATTTTGCCATCTTGGGCAATAGAAATAAGGCCGGTTTCTTCAGATACCACCAAGGCCAGACAATCAGAAACCTCGGAGATGCCGATGGCGGCCCGATGCCGCGTGCCCAAGGATAAACTGATATAGGGGTTATCCGATAAGGGCAAAAAACAGGCTGCGGCTGCTACCCGATCGCCGCGGATAATGGTTGCCCCATCGTGTAAAGGGGTATTGACCACAAAAATATTGATCAGTAGCTCTTGGGTAACGGCAGCATCGATGCTTACACCAGTTTCGATATAGTCGTTGAGGCCGGTATCCCGTTCCAAAATGATCAAAGCGCCGGTTTTTGTTTTGGCACAGGAAACAAGTGCGCCGGTTATTTCATCTATAATGTGTACGATATCCCCGGAAGTGAGGGAACTGCCGTGTACCGGGAAAAATTGTCCCCGGCCTAGCTGCTCCAAGGCGCGCCGCAGCTCCGGCTGAAAGATGACCGCCAAGGCTACAAAAATGACGCCCCAGAACTGCTCTAAAATCCAATTGAGGGCGTGCAGCTCCAGCCAATCGCTGATATTGGCCAGTACCAGCAGAAAAACCAGCCCCTTGATCAGCTGTACGGCGCGGGTGCCGCGTATCAAGATCAGCAAACGGTAGATAATATAGGAAAGAATGGCGATATCGCAGAACGAGGCCAATATCTTGCCAACGCTCCAGTTGATGGAAGTGAAAAAAGACAAACGATCTACCTCCTTTGCGGTAAGAGCCGCAGGAACAGAAAAATGAAAAAAGCTTCTTACGCAAAGCCTTTATTTGCGGATGTTTTGCAAGGTACCCGATGGCCGCTGCGAAAAAGAACGGATATTACCTGAAAATTGTTTGGTGAAAAACCATAATACAGATGATCAAATACCAATAATAGTTTCGACGAAGTGAAAAAAAAACCTTTGTCGCTCCCTGTCACCCCAGGTTTTTTCTCAAATAATGTTTGACCCTTGGTTGATTTATAGTATAATAGCTATGAATGTGATTGGTAATATGAAATTGGAAAGGTATGCTTATGGTAGAGGCAAATCGACATCACGGCCATATCCGTTTTTGGAACATCCTGTTTTTAACAGCGATGGCTGTTTTGCTGGGCTGGATGATCGTTACAACGGTGCGGGCCAATAATGCCCAAAGAGCGCAGGCGGAAAACTCCAATCAAGAACTGATCGCGTATATTGAAAAGCAGGAGTCGGAAAGCGCAGCGCTGGAGCAGCAGATTATCTCCGTTCGCGATAGTATCGACGCGATTCATGCCCAATATGCGGAAAGTGAAAGCTTGCTCAACGTGCTGAACAATTCTTTGGCGCAGCTGAATTTATTGGCCGGGTATGCGGTGGTGACCGGGCCGGGTATCGTGATTACCCTGGATGATAATTCTGTTGGAGCGGAATTGGCTAAAAAAAATAATCCGGTTGCCTATAATGCGGAAAACTATATTGTTCACGACAAGGATTTATTGTATTTGATCAAGGCCTTGGCAGATGCAGACGCTATATCCATCAATGGGATTCGCATTGTGGATTCCTCCAGCATTCGCTGCGTGGGCTCGGTGATTATGGTCAATTCTTCCCGGGTAGCGCCGCCTTATGAAATTTTGGCCATCGGCAATGGTGATGCTTTAATGGAGCTGTTGAATAATAGCAGCCGCTATATTGCTTTGGTATATAAAGAAATTCCGATTACCGCCGTAAAATCGGCACAGATTACCATTCCGGCCTATACCGGAGCATATTCTACCAATTATATTAATTTAGTGCATACGGATATGGGCAGCTCTGCTGCGGAGCAAGATATATAGGGGGAAATGTTGTATGTGGCTTCCTGTGATGGGTTTGATTGTGGGCTTGCTTTTGGGATCGCTGTTTGCTTTTTCTGTGCCGATTGCCTATGCCAGTTATTTGGCCATTGCCGTTCTGGCGGGGCTGGATTCCCTGCTGGGTGGTTGGCGGGCGGTCTTGGAGGATAAATTTGACGGAACCATTTTGCTTTCCGGCTTTTTTGTCAATGCTTTGATTGCAGCGCTGTTGGCCTATTTTGGCGATTTGGTAGGGCTGGATCTGTATTTGGCGGCGGTGGTTGCCTTTGGCATTCGCATCTTTTCCAATATCGGCGCAATTCGTCATGCTGCGATTATGCAGCATCGGGAAAGACATCGGCAAAAGCAGGAGAAAAGGATTGAACAATGAAAAAATACAGTGGCAAAAAATGTTTTTTCTATTGGCAATGGCCTTTGGCTTTTGTCTTTATGTGCTTTGGTTTTTTGCTGGTGGCCCAGTATCAGACCAATGTGGCGCTTTCCGGCTCTTTGACCAATGAGAGCCAGGCCAATCTGGCCATGATCCTCAAAAGCGTCAACGATAAAAAGGAACAGCTCCAGAACGAACTGGTCAGCCTGCAAGATGAGTTGGATGAGCTGCAAACCCTGGCCGCTTCCGGCGAAAGCCTTTCCTCCTCGGTGCGGGGCAAGATCGATACCCTGCAAACGGCGATCGGCGCATCGGATGTGGAGGGGCAGGGGCTAACCGTGACCATCACCGGGGAGTCCAATCTTATGTATTATGATGTGATTGATATTATCAACGAGCTGTTTGTTTCCGGAGCAGAAGCCGTCTCCATCAATGAAACCAGAATTACTAATAATACGATGATCTCGGAAAAGGATAACAGCTTGGATGGCTACTCGATTACCGTTGACGGCAAACCACTGTTGTTTCCGGTGGTGATCAAGGGGATCGGCAATCCGGAGAGCTTAGAAACCGGGTTGACGTATCCCGGCGGGATCATCGAAAACCTCAATACCCTGTATCATGTGTATCCCACCATCCGGCAGGAAAAAAAGCTGACGATGCCGGCTGCGGTGATTCATACGCTGAAATACGCGGAAGCGGTGCAGGAGCAAACCTAGTGGGTTTGCGGAGAAAATTTTAGCAGAAGCAAAGAAAAGGAAGGTAATCGGCATGATAAAGATTTTGGTAAACGGCGCTTCCGGCCGGATGGGGCGGGCCATGTCCGCCGGGATTTTGGGCGAAGCGGATATGCAAATTGTTGCGGCGGTGGATATTCGGCAAAACGGCGTGGATGTGGGTGTTTTGGCTGGGCAGGAAGCCATCGGCGTGACGGTGGAAAGTGATTTGCAGCAGGCGATTCGCCACAGTAAGCCGGATGTGATGCTGGATTTTACCAATCCGCAAGCGGTCTTGCGCAATATCCGGTTGGCGGTGGCCGAGGGGTTGGCCTGCGTGGTAGGGACTACCGGCTTGGCGGAGCGGGATGTGGCGGAGCTGGCGCAGCTTTCACAGATCCATCACGCGCCGATTTTTATTGCCGCCAATTTTGCGATTACGGCGGTGCTGATGATGCGTTTTGCGGTGGAAGCTGCCCGGTATTTGCCCCAGTATGAAATTATTGAGCGGCATCATGAGAATAAAATGGATGCGCCCTCCGGTACGGCTTTGCGCACCATGGAAATGATCAGCTCCGTTCGGGAGGTGCTGGTGCAGGGTGCGGCGGGAGAGATCGAAATGCTCCCCGGTAGCCGGGGCGGCGATTATCAGGGCGCCCGGGTGCACAGCATGCGTCTGCCCGGTTATGTGGCCAGCCAAGAGGTGGTTTTTGGCGCGCCGGGACAAACGCTGACCATCCGGCAGGATTCGATCAACCATACTTGCTTTTTCCCCGGGGTGGCGCTGGCTTTGCGCCGGATCGGCCAGCTAAGCGGCGTGGTGGTTGGTTTGGATAAGCTGCTGTAGCAGCAGATTTGCAGGAATATTTTTGGTTTTGCGGAATATAAAGCGAAAGATAACGATGTTTTGAATATATCAATCTGGGGGTTTGAATATGTGCGGAATTATTGGCTACTTGGGGCCCCGTTTGGCCATACCGATTTTGCTGGAAGGATTATATGCGCAGGAGTACCGGGGCTATGATTCCGCCGGTATTGCGGTTTTGGAGCAAGGAGAGCTGCGGTTGGTAAAATCTACCGGTAAAATTGCCAAGCTGGATGAAAAGATCGGCGGGCAATACGGCCAGGCTACCATCGGCATCGGCCATACCAGATGGGCTACCCATGGCAAGCCGTCGGATGTGAACTGTCATCCCCATGTGGATTGCCATCAGGAGTTTGCCGTGGTACATAACGGCATTATCGAAAATTATCAGGAGCTGCGCCGAGAGCTGCAGGGGCAGGGGCATCATTTTTGCTCTGATACAGATACCGAGGTTTTGCCCCATTTGCTGGAGCAATACTATCAGGGGGATTTGCTCCAGGCGATGATGCGTACCTGTGATCAGGTAAAGGGGTTTTATGCGATGGTCGCTCTCTGCCGGCAGGAACCTCGCCGTTTGGTGGCGGCTCGCTTGGATAACCCGCTGATTATCGGCATTGGCGACGGGGAGTATTTCTTTGCCAGCGATATGGCGGCTTTGATCGACTATACCCGGGATATGCTGATTTTGCAAAGCGGCGATATTGCCGATATCACCCAAGCCGGCGTTACCGTGTACAATGGGGGGCAGGTGGTGGAGCGGCCGGTGCGGCGGATCGACTGGGATAAGGAAGCGGCCAAAAAGGGCGGCTATGCCCATTTTATGATCAAAGAAATCAACGAACAGCCCAAGGTTTTGGCTCAGGCGATGAAAGGGCGGGTGGACGAAGCCGCCAACCGGATCACCTTGGCAGAGCTGGCGTTATCGCCGGAATATTTGTCCGGCATCAATAAAATTGCCATTGTGGCCTGCGGCACTGCCTATCATGCGGGGCTGGTGGGCAAGGTTTTGATGGAAAAACTGCTGCGCTTGCCGGTGATGGTGGAGCTGGCCTCCGAGTTTATTCACAGCGAGCCTTTGATCGACAGCCAGACGTTGTCCATCGTGGTTTCCCAATCCGGAGAAACGCTGGATACCTTATCGGCTTTGCGTGCCTGCAGGGAACGGGGCGCCAAGGTGCTGGCCATTTGCAATGTGGTGGATTCCACCATTGCTCGGGAGGCGGATCAGGTTTTGTATACGCTGGCCGGGCCGGAGATTGCCGTGGCCTCTACCAAAGCCTATAGCAGCCAGTTGATGCTGCTCTATATGCTGACCTTCCGGCTGGCGGAAGCTTTGGGCAAGCAGCCTGCTACCGTTTTGCAGCCGCTGGTCGCCGATTTGCAGGCTTTGCCCCAATTGGCCCAGGAGCTGCTGGATAGCTGCGAAGTGCAGATTCAGGAGCTGGCGCAGACCGTTAGCGGCTGGGAAGACGCCTTCTTTATCGGTCGGGGGCTGGATTATGCGGTGGCTCAGGAAGGGGCGCTTAAGCTCAAGGAGATTTCTTATATTCACGCGGAAGCCTATGCCGCGGGAGAATTGAAGCATGGTACCATTGCATTGATCACCGAGCGGGTGCCTGTGGTGGCGTTGGCCACCCAAAGCAGCCTGCGGCAAATGATGGTCAGCAATATTGTAGAGCTGAAGGCCAGAGGCGCTTATGTGATCGGGCTTTGCTTTGGCGATGCGCCGGCGGTGGATCATGTGGTGGATGCGGCAATTCATCTGCCTCAGGTGAACCAGCTGTTGGCGCCGATTTTGACGGTGATCCCCCTGCAATTGCTGGCGTATTATGCGGCTTCCTGCCGGGGCTGCGAAATTGATCAGCCCCGTAATCTGGCCAAAAGTGTGACGGTGCCGTAAGCATGAGCGAAAACGGGTTGATCTATTGCTCCGATTGCGGCGACGTTTGGGCCAATCAGGGCTTTGAGCAGCTATTGTACCGGGGGGAGGCGCTTGTGCTGCCCACTCTGTATCTATGGCAAAACGACAATTGCGTGGTGATCGGCCGCCGTCAAAACGCTTGGGTGGAGTGTGACTGGCAAAAGCTGGAAGCGGATGGCGGCAAGCTGGCTCGGCGCATCAGCGGCGGTGGGGCGGTGTATCACGACCCGGGCAATTTGAACTTTACCTTTGTTTATCCCCGCAGCCAATACCGGCAGGAAGCGGTCAATCAACTGTTGCTGGAGGCGGTGCGAGCCTTGGGGATCGATGCGGAGCTGAGTGGCCGCAATGATATGACTGCCAAGGGACGGAAATTTTCCGGTCAGGCCTTTGCTTTTAGCCAACAGGCGGTGCTGCATCATGGCACGCTGCTGATTGACTGCGATTTTGGCCGTTTGGGAGAATTTTTAAGCCCGGATCAGCAAAAGCTGCAGGCCAAGGGGATTCGCTCTGTGCGTTCCCGGGTGGTCAATCTGGCGGAGCTGCTGCCCACCCTCACGGTGGCGCAGGCCAAACAAGCGCTGATCCACAGTTTCTCTGCTGCGTATGGCGGGGCGGTTGTGCAAAAGGTAGATACCGTTGCGGCGGTGCCACTGGCGTACTATCGCCATTTTTCTTCCTGGGAGTGGCGCTTTGGTCAGGCGCCGCCTTTTGAGATCCAATTGGGGCAGCGCTTCGACTGGGGGAATATGCAGCTTTGTCTTAGCCAAAAAAATGGGGTGATCCGGCAGGCGCGGGTGTTTTCCGACGCATTGGACGCCCAGTGGGTGGGTCAGATAGAGGCGGCTTTGCCCGGCTGCGCCTATCGGCTGGACAGCATCACTGCTGCCTTGACCGCTGCTGCTGCCGACACGCCGGAGCGCTTGAGCAGGGTGGAGCAGCTCTGCTGTTGGCTGGCACAGGAAGGGATCTAGCTGTTTTGGGCTGGTTTGGGAAAAAATGAATCCTTAAAACAGGGCTGTTGCGGTGTGCGCGGCGGCTCTGTTTGTTTTTATGCTCTTGGGAGAAGATAAAAAAATATTGAAAAAAAGCGTATCCTGTTATACAATAAAGTGTATGCTTGCAGACAGCCGTTTTTTTGTCTGGCGGGCGGAAAAAAACAGCGGGAAAAAGCTTTGCGAAGGAGTTTGCTAAATGGAAAACAAATACGATTTTGCGGCAATTGAGCGCAAATGGCAAAAAAACTGGCAGGAAACCGGTGCTTT
>CAYOVS010000040.1:8775-10804 GCA_964407445.1 uncultured Peptococcaceae bacterium | reverse complement strand
AAAAGCCGGAGCATGCAGGCGACAAGCAATTGATTAAAAACTGTGTGGCCGGGGATATCGATGCTTTTGAGCAATTGGTCGAACCTTACCAAAAGCAAATCTATAATGTAGGCTTGAAAATGTTGGGAGCGCCGGAGGATGCGGCGGATATGACGCAGGAAACTTTGCTGAAAATTTACCGGGCTTTGCCCTCTTTTCGCGGGGAATCCTCTTTTTCCACTTGGGCCTATCGTATTGCCGTCAATACCTGTCGGGATTTTTTGCGTAAATCCGCCAAGCAAAAGGAAATCCTTTTTTGCGAATACGGCAAGGATGAGGAGCAGGATAAAGAACCGGATATTGCCGATTATTCCACCATTCCTGAGCAGGTCTTTTTAGATAAGGAAGCGGACGCCTATCTGCAAAAGCTAATGGAGGGGCTATCCCCCAAATACCGGTTGGTAACGGTGCTGCGGGAGGTATCCGGGATGCAGTATGAGGAGATCGCCGCTGCTGCCAATATCTCTGTGGGAACGGTAAAATCCCGGCTCAACCGGGCCAGAGCCGCGATGAGCAAGCAAGCGCTGGCGGATGCGGAACATTTTCCGCCGCTTTCCCGTCTAATCGGCCAAAGGAGGGATGGATAATGGATTGTCAAACTGCCAGGGAATATCTTTCCCAGGAAATAGATGGTCTGTTGCCGGCGGAACAGCAGGCGGAGCTGGCGCAGCATTGCCAGGCCTGCGCTGATTGCCGCCGGGAGCGGGAGACTGCCCAAGCATTGCATCGCGCTTTTGCAGCACAGCCCCAAGCTGCGCTGCCGGAGAATTTTTCGTTCCGGCTCAAGCAGACCTTGGAGCAGGAGAACCGGCAGCGCCCTCGTTGCAGGCCGGTTTATGCCAAGGGCTGGTTTAAAGGCTTGGCGGTGGCTGCTTGCCTGTTGCTGCTGCTGGGCGTGGGCAGCGTGGCCTTGGACGGCTTGCGGATGGGCGGAGGATACTCATACGATTCTGCTTCCGCAGATACAGCGGCGCCTGCTGAATCGCCCATGATGCTCCGGGCGGAGAATGGCGGTGGGGAATATGATGCGTCGGCGCAAAACCAATTTTATGGGGAAACGAAACTGTCGGACGATGCGACTACGGATACTGCTGCTGCGGATAGTGGCGCTTCCGCCGCGCTG
The DNA here is from genome assembly GCA_964407445.1 of uncultured Peptococcaceae bacterium. Classification (GTDB taxonomy): domain Bacteria; phylum Bacillota; class Dehalobacteriia; order UBA4068; family UBA4068; genus JAILCQ01. The sequence goes on along the minus strand of CAYOVS010000040.1, from coordinate 9,642 downwards.
ACAGGCGGCGAAAATGCGGCCATGATGGAGCGCAAAATCATCAAGGATGTGTATCTGCGGCTAAAAGTGGACGATTTTGACGCTGCCTACCAGCAATTGAACGATATGGCCCAGAATTACGGCGGGTATCCTGTGTCCGGTCAGGTGTATAGCAGTGTCGATGATGTGACTGCTTCCGGTTTTTTGTCCTTGCGTGTGGATGCGGCGGCTTTGGACACGGTTTTGGCGACTATCGGCCAAATTGGCCAAATTACCGAGGAGAATTTCTCTACCAATGACGTCACCAGCGATTATTACGATATTCAGGGACGCTTGGAGCAATACCAAGCGCAGGAAACCCGTTTGTTGGAGCTATATCAAAAGGCGGGTACCATCGAAGATCTGATCAAGCTGGAACAGGAGCTGACCCGGGTGCAGGTGGAGCTGGACAGCTTGCAGGGCACGCTGCGGTATTATGACCAAATGACTGCTCTCTCGCTGATTTCTATTGACCTTTATACGCCCAGCGTGTATGATAAATCTGTAGAACCCCAAGGCTTTGCCGGTTTTTGGCTGGATGTGAAAGAAGCCTTTCTCAACGGGATCAACGGAATGTTGGATTTTGTGGCGGAAGTGCTGCTGCTCTGCGTGCGTCTGCTGCCGCTTTTGGTGGTTCTTGGGGTGGTGCTGTTCTTGATTTTGCGCCACCGGCATAAAAAGAAAAAATCTTAATGGAAATACCTCTTCCCCTTGGGGACGCTGCGTTTCAACAGCGTCCCCGTTTTTTTCGACAAATAGCGCTGCTGGTAAAATTGCAGGCATTGTGGTAAAATAGCTGCACAGGCCGAAATCTTCGATTTCGAGACTGAGCGTCTATGCATAGCTGAG
>CAYOVS010000040.1:0-8675 GCA_964407445.1 uncultured Peptococcaceae bacterium | reverse complement strand
TTTGCCGTAGGCAAAAGCCAGCAAGGTAAGCTGCACAGGCCGAAATCTTCGATTTCGAGACTGAGCGTCTATGCATAGCTGAGCGTTTGCCGTAGGCAAAAGCCAGCAAGGTAAGCTGCACAGGCCGAAATCTTCGATTTGGAAACGGAGCTTCTATTTTATACCCGACTGTTTCGCGCTATGGTATCATAGAACAACCTGATTCTGGAGAATGCTGGTTATGAAAACAGGCTTGTATTGGAGAAAAAGAGTTGCCGGAGGATGCTCTTGCATTGGTGCTTTCCTTTGGCCACTGTGTCGGGAACGGGAGGATTTTGGGAGGCGGCAGGATGGAAAAACTATTATTGATTGACGGCAGCAGCTTGCTGCATCGGGCTTTTTATGCCTTGCCGCTGCTGGCCAACGGCCAGGGGCAGTACACCAATGGGGTGCACGGCTTTATGATGATGTTTAACCGGCTGGTCAAAGAGGAGCAGCCGGCGCATATTGTGGTTTGCTTTGATAAAAGCCGGGTCAGCTTTCGCACCAAGCTTTTTGCCGCCTACAAGGGCACCCGCAAGGAGACCCCGGAGGAGCTGCGGGGGCAATTTGCCTTATTGCAGCAGGTTTTGACCGCAGCCGGGATCCAATGGCTGGAGCTGGACGATTATGAAGCCGATGATTTGCTGGGCTCGCTGGCGGTGCAGGGTGCGGCCCAGGGGCTGCTGGTGGATATTTTTTCCGGCGATAAGGATATATTACAGTTGATCGGTGATCAGGTACGGGTGTTTTTGACCAAAAAGGGGATCAGCGATATCGAGCTGTGGGATGAGGACACTTTTCGCGAAAAATATGGCGTGGAGCCCTGTCGGTTGACGGATATCAAGGGTTTGATGGGGGATAGCTCGGATAATATCCCCGGCGTTCCCGGCGTGGGAGAAAAAACCGCCCTCAAGCTGCTGGGTGAATACGGCTCGATGGAGGCGTTGTACGAAAATCTGCCCCAGATTAAGCAGGAAAAACTGCGCCAAAAGCTGACGGACAATCGGGAGCAGGCGTTTCTTTCCCGTACCTTGGCTACCATTGACCGGCAGGCGCCGGTGGTTGCCGATTGGCAAAGCAATGCCTATCAGCCGGAACGGCCGCAGGAAGCGTTGCGGCAGCTTTATCAAGAGCTGGGCTTGCGGCAACTGCTGCGGGGCTTGGATAAGGAAGCGGCACCGTCCCCAACCGCGCCGCAGGCGGCTGCGCAAGCGGTACCGCCGCCTTTGACCGATCAGGACGCGCCTTGGCCGGTGCAGCAATCTGTTGCTGCGGCGCTGCCCGCGCTTTGCGAGGGGGACTGGCAGGAAATTGCAGACTTGGCTCGGCAGCAAAAGAGCTGCTCTGTGATTTGTGCCTGGCAGGGCTCGCCGGTGCAGGGGGATTTGACCGCATTGGCGATGGTGGCCGGAGAAAAGCTGTTGTTTGCCCCCGGGGAGCAGGCTGTGCAATTGTTGCCCCAGCTCAAAGCTGTGCTGGAGGATGGGAGTATTGCCAAAATCACCGCCAACAGCAAGGAGCTGCAGCTATTGCTGGCTGCCCACGGGGTAGCCTTGTCCGGGGTTTGCGACGATGTGATTATTGCTGCATATTTGCTGGATCCTGCCGCAGGCGCCTATGATTTGGCAGCGTTGGCAGAGAAAAACGGCTTGTCTTGGCCTGCCTTGGCGGCTCCTGCCGCCGCGGCCAGAATGGTTGCCCCCTTGGCGCAGGCACTGAATGCGCAGCTGCGGCAAAACGGCATGGAAAAGCTGTATCAAGGTATGGAGCTGCCGCTATGCGCTGTGCTGGCCGATATGGAGCAGGCCGGGATCCGGGTGGAGGGACAAAAGCTTTCCGCAATGTCCCAAACCCTGCAGCAGAGCGCCGAGGAGTATCAAGAGCAGATCTATGCCCTGGCCGGCCATGCCTTTAATCTCAATTCCACTAAGCAATTGGCGGTGGTGCTTTTTGAGGAAATGGGGATTGCCCCGGTGAAAAAGACGAAAACCGGCTATTCCACCGATGCGGAGGTTTTGGAGCAATTGGCGCTGAGCCAACCCATTGCTGCTTTGCTTTTGGAGTATCGTTTGGTGACCAAGCTGCGTTCCACCTATACCGACGGCTTGCGCGCCCTGATCGACCCCAAAACCGGCAAGCTGCATACCAGCTTTAAACAAACGGTGACGGCAACAGGCCGCCTTTCTTCGGCGGAGCCGAATTTGCAAAATATTCCCGTTCGTCATGAGCTGGGACGGCGGATCCGTCAGGTGTTCGTGCCGGATCAGCCCGGCGATCTGCTGCTGGCGGTGGATTATAACCAAATCGAGCTGCGGGTGTTGGCGCATATCTCCGGCGATCAAAAGCTATTGCAGGCCTTTGCCGAAAACGAGGATATCCATACCCGTACCGCCTCCGAGGTGTTTGGCGTGCCTTTGGATCAGGTAGACCGGCAAATGCGGCGCAATGCCAAGGCGGTCAATTTTGGTATTGTCTACGGCATCAGCGATTTTGGCCTTTCCCGGGATTTGGGCGTTAGCCGCAAGGAGGCCGGGGCATATATTGAAAAATACTTTGCTCGCTATCCCCAGGTTGCCGCGTATCAGCAGGCAACGATTGCCGCGGGGCGCAAAAACGGCTATGTTACCACCATTTGCGGCAGAAGACGTTTGTTGCCGGAGCTGGACAGCCGCAATCACAATCTGCGCAGCTTTGCCGAAAGAATGGCCATCAATACGCCCATTCAGGGCAGCGCCGCCGATATTATCAAGATCGCTATGCTGAATATTGCCGCCCAAATACGGCAGAGGGGCTTGCGTTCCCAGATGCTGTTGCAGGTGCATGATGAGCTGATTTTCAATATGGTGCCGGAGGAACGGCAGATTTTGCCCCAATTGGTAAAGGACTGCATGGAACAGGCCATGGTGCTGGATGTGCCGCTAACGGTAGATTGCAAGGTGGGGCCGGATTGGTACCATCTGGAGAGTTTGCCGGCAGACGAGGCAGCAAAATAAATCACAAGGTGGCGTTGCCAGAGCAGCGCAACCAAACATAGACAGGAGTCTTGGCAATGCCGGAATTACCGGAGGTAGAAACCGTAAAAAGAACCTTAAGCCCCCTGCTGTGCGGCAAGACGATCTGCGGCTGCACGCTGGTGAAGGGGCAGGTGATCAAACATCCCTTGCCGGAGCAGCTTGCCCAGCGGATTGTGGGACGGCAGGTGGCGCAATTGTCCCGCCGGGGCAAATATTTGCGGCTGGAAATGACGGATGGTTCCGTTTTGGTCGTGCATCTGCGGATGACGGGGCGGCTGCTTTGTACCCCCGCGGCCGCTGCCGCCAGACCCCATACCCATGTAGTGTTTGCCTTGGCGGACGGCAACCAGCTGCGCTTTGCCGATACTCGCCGCTTTGGCTGCTTGTGGCTGCTGGAGCCGGGAGAAGCCGATGACTTTACCGGTATGACCAAGCTGGGGGTGGAGCCGCTTTCCCCGCAACTGACCGGAGCATACTTACAAAACAGCTTGGGAAAACGGAGCATCACGATCAAGCAGGGGATTTTGGATCAGACGGTGCTGGCCGGGTTGGGCAATATTTATGCGGACGAAACCCTGTATGCGGCAGGGCTTTGCCCCAGCCGTCCGTCCAACAGCCTGACTGCGGAGGAATGGCAAACGCTGGCGCAGGTGATCCCGCCTATTTTGCTTTCTGCAATTGCCCATAATGGCACCACCTTTAGCGATTATCTGGATGGCGAAGGGCAAAAAGGGCAAAATCTGCCCTTTTTGCAGGCGTATCACCGGCAGGGACAGCCTTGCAACCGCTGCGGTACGCCAATGGTGCGGATCAAGGTGGGCGGGCGCAGTACGTTTTATTGCCCTGCCTGTCAGAAATGAGGTTGTTGTATGACGATTATTGGCTTGACCGGGCGGATCGGCGCCGGAAAAAGCACCGCTGCCGCTTATTTGCGGCAATGGGGTGCGGCGGTGATTGATGCGGATCAAATCGGCCATCAGATCATTGCCAAAGGCAAACCGGCCTACGAAGAAATTTTGGCCGCCTTTCCCGGTGATTTTTTGCAGCCTTCCGGGGAAATCGATCGCAAAAAGCTGGCAAAGGCGGTGTTTGGCGACCCGGATGGGCAATTTGTCCACCGTTTGAACGCCATCACCCATCCGCGAATCACGGCGGAGGTGGCGGAGGCGATCCAGCAGTTCTTGCAGCAGCAATACCGGCATGTAGTTGTGGAGGCTGCGTTGCTGCTGCAAAGCGATTTGCCCCGGCTGGTGGAGCAAATTTGGCTGATTACCGCCCCGGAAGCAGTGACGCTGCCCCGCTTGCGGCAGCGGGACGGGATGAGTGAAAGTCAGGCACGGGCGCGGCTGGCCGCCCAGCTCAGCGAGGAAGCCCAAAGGGCGGCGGCGGATTTGGTGATCGAAAACGACGGAGATCTGGCCTGCTTTGCCCAAAAGCTGCGGCAGGCTTACGATAGCTTGGACAAGGAATAGACCAAGAACATTTATAGGAGGGAATATGGCAAAAAAACGTCGCGGCTGTGGCTGCCTGACGGTACTGGTCTTGGTTTTGGTATTGGCAGTATCTTTTCTGTTTGTCAATAAAGATAAAATTATTGCAAGATTTTTCCCTCTGGACTACCGGCAGCAGGTAATGGATTGCTGTCAGGAATATGGGGTTGATTTCTGGCTGGCCATGGCGGTGATCCGGGAGGAAAGCGGTTTTGATCCCCAGGCCCATTCTTCTGCCGGGGCTTGCGGCATGATGCAGTTGATGCCGGATACGGCGGAATGGATTTGCAGCAAGGCCGATTTGCCCTATACGGAGGACAGTGTTTGGCAGCCGGAGGAGAATATTCGGATGGGTGTTTGGTATCTGGCTTGGCTGACCCGGCAATATGACGGTGACGCTACCGCTGCCATTGCCGCGTATAACGGCGGCAAATCCAATGTGGATCAGTGGCTGGCGGAAGCAATCTGGAGCGGCGAGCTGGCCGATGCGGCAGATATTCCTTTTGCGGAAACCAGACGTTTTGTCCGTTATGTGTTTGAAAGCCGGGATATGTACCGCTATCTTTATGCCGAAAAACTTGCCATCGACGGCAACGAATAACGGCAACGAATAACGGTAACGAATAACGGCAACGAATAACGGTAACGAATAACGGCAACGAAGGCCGCTGATTTTGTTTTTGGGATGACCTGTGCCGGGTACGCACTTTTTTGATCGCTCCCCGGTAGACATCTTGCCGTTTTACCCGGATTGTTACAGAACAGGCCAATTGGTAGAGGGTGTTTTTGAACAATTTACGACTATTTTTGCTCTTTTGGGCATATGCTGCAGCAGGAGGTGGCATTCATGAAAGAGCAAAAACGAAACGTGGTACGTCCTTTTTTTTTCAGTTTGTTTCTTAGTCTGGGCTTTGGTGCTTTGTCTGCTATGTTTGTGCAAAATTCCCGGCAAGTGTATCAAACGCTGCATCTGCCGCCCTTGGCGCCCCCCGGCTGGTTGTTCCCCCTGGTTTGGACGGTATTATATATTCTGATGGGGGTTTCCGCTTGGTTGGTCTGGCGGCAGGGCGGGCCCGGCGCGGAGCAGGCCTTGCGGCTATATGCGGCGCAGCTTTTGGTAAATGTGATCTGGCCGTTCTTGTTTTTTGGCATGCAGGCCTATTGGCTGGCGTTTTTCTGGCTTTTACTGCTGTTGGTTTTGGTTGTGATGATGATCGTCAGCTTTTATCGGGTGCAGCCTGTGGCGGCCTATTTGCAGATCCCTTATCTGCTGTGGCTGCTGTTTGCCGCATATCTCAATCTGGCTGTAGCGATTTTGAATTAATCGTTTGCCCGCTTGCCGTTTTCCGCTTGCCTTTTGCCCTTTTTTAAAGTATGATATATTTCTATAAGAAAGGGAGTGGCTTATGACGGACACAACGACGGATAACAGTCTTCGTTTACAGAAATTTTTGGCTGAGCGGGGTGTGGCTTCCCGCCGAGCGGCGGAAAAGATCATTGCGGAGGGGCGGGTCAAGGTCAACGCGGTGGTAGTCACGGATATGGGTGTGAAAATCACCCCCGGTAAAGACCGGGTGACCGTGGATGGCAAGCAGGTGGCCGCCGCCCCCCGGATGCGCTACGTTTTGCTGCATAAACCGGCAGGCTATATTTGTTCCGTGCAGGACGACCGGGGCCGCCGCACTGTCATGGATCTGGTGGAGTGCGACGAACGGATCTATCCGGTGGGTCGTCTGGATTATGGCACCTCGGGACTGTTGCTGTTGACCAACGATGGCGAGCTGGCCAATCATTTGCTGCATCCTTCCCATCAGGTGGATAAAATTTATCTGGCGGAGGTGTCGCCTGCGCCCGGCAAAGAGCAGCTGAGCAAGCTGCAAAAGGGGGTTCGTCTGGAGGATGGGATGACCGCTCCCGCGCAGGCCAGGATCATCAAACGCCGGGCGGACAGCGCTTTGGTGGAAATTATCATTCACGAAGGCCGCAACCGTCAGGTGCGGCGGATGATGGAAGCGGTAGGCTGTCCCGTTACCCATCTGAAAAGAACCGGGTTGGCCTTTTTGGATTTGACGGATGTGCCTTTGGGCAAATGGCGGGAGCTGAGCTCCGGCGAAGTCAACCGGTTGCAGAAGTTGTAACAGAGATAGGAGATTGCGCATGGCAGAAAGAACGCCCGGTTTGATCCAAATTTACACCGGAAACGGCAAAGGAAAAAGCACCGCTGCCTTTGGACTTGCCTTGCGGGCGGTGGGTTGTGGCTTTCGAGTAACGATTATCCAGTTTATGAAGCCGGATTGCGGCTGTGGTGAGCTGGATGCGTTTAAACTGCTGCCCAATGTGACCGTTCATTCTTTTGGCTTGCACGGTTTTGTGCGCAAAGGGCAGGCGCCTTCGGCGCAAAATCTGGCGCTGGCCGGGGAGGCAATGGCCCTTGTCCGGCAGGTAATAGCGGAGCAAACGGCGGATATTTTGATTTTAGATGAATTGAACAATGCAGTTTATTTTGATTTGGTGACGGAAGCCGACGCGTTATCCTTGCTGGCGGCCAAGCCTGCCCAAATGGAGCTGGTGCTAACGGGGCGCAATGCCACGGAGGCGATGATTCAGGCGGCGGATCTGGTAACGGAAATGAGAGAAATCAAGCATCCTTACGGTCGGGTAGGGGCGCGTAAGGGGATAGAATACTAATGAATATTATTGTGATCGGCGGCGGGCCTGCCGGAATGATGGCTGCGCTTACTGCGGCGGGCAATGGCGCTACGGTAAGCCTTTGGGAAAGAAACACCCGTTTGGGCAGAAAGCTGGCGATTACCGGCAAAGGGCGCTGCAACTTGACCAATCAGGCGGATACTGCCCAGTTGGTTGCCAATATGCCTGGGAACGGCGCCTTTTTATACGGTGCCTTTTCCCGCTTTTCCCCAGAGGCGGTGATGGAGTATTTTACCGCTGCCGGTTTGCCGCTAAAGGTAGAACGGGGCAAGCGAGTTTTCCCTCAGTCGGATCGGGCCGAAGATGTGATTGCGGTGCTGCGGCGGCAATTAGCTAAGGCTGGTGTGACGGTGCTTTTGAACAAGCGTGCCAAGCAGTTGGCGATCAAAGATGGTGCGGTGCAGGGCGTTGCGGATCAGGAAGGCGTCTTTAGCCGGGCGGATGCGGTAATCGTTGCAACAGGCGGCGTAACCTATCCTGCCACCGGCTCCACAGGAGACGGCTATACTTTTGCTGCCCAGGCCGGGCATACCGTGGTCAAGCCCCAGCCTTCGCTGGTTCCTTTGGAAACGGAAGAGACCTGGCCCGGGGATTTGATGGGCTTGAGCCTGAAAAATGTGCGGCTTGCCGCTTATGCCGGGGAACACAAGCTGGCAGAGGAATTTGGCGAGATGTTGTTTACCCATTTTGGCATATCCGGGCCGATCGTTTTGAGTATCTCCCGGCCGGTGATTGCGGCCGGAACCGCTGGTGTGCGGCTGCTATTGGATCTGAAGCCGGCTTTAAGCCTGGAACAACTGGATAGTCGGCTGCAAAGAGATTTGGCCAAATTCAGCCGCCGCCACTTTCAAAACAGTTTGGACGAGCTGTTGCCTTTGTCTTTGATCCCGGTGGTGGTCAAGCTGAGCGGTATTGATCCCCATAAGCCCTGCAACCAGGTGAGCAAAAGTGACCGTCAGGCTTTGGCGCAGGTGCTCAAGAACCTGCCTTTGACAGTGAAATGCGCCCGCCCGCTGGCAGAGGCCATCGTGACCAAAGGCGGCGTGGCAGTAAATGAGCTTTCCCCCAAAACAATGGGCTCCAAACGGATTTCCGGCTTATATTTTGCCGGAGAAACCATGGATGTGGATGGTTTGACCGGTGGATTTAATCTGCAAGCGGCCTGGAGCAGCGGTTTTGTGGCGGGAGAAGCAGCGACACAAATTTGATGATTTTTTAAGAAAAAAATGCCGAAAAGTATTGACGGAATGGATATAATCGGTTATAATGTAAAAGCTGTCGCGAGGTGATGACAAAAACCACTTTGCAAATGCTTAAAAGAATCGAAAGCAAAAAAAGTGAAAAAAGGTTTGACAAACGGCCGAAAATAGTGTACAATACCTCTTGTGGCCAGCGGGTGATTAGCTCAGTTGGGAGAGCGCCTGCCTTACAAGCAGGATGT
>CAYOVS010000039.1:0-10894 GCA_964407445.1 uncultured Peptococcaceae bacterium | reverse complement strand
CCCGTATACTCGCTTAGCAGGCGAGCGCCTTCGACCGACTCGGCCAACTCTCCACGATTGTGGTTTCTCCAAAATCACATAACAGAGGATGGTTGGCGGAGGGAGTGGGATTCGAACCCACGGAACCCTTTCAGGCTCAACGGTTTTCAAGACCGTCACCTTAAACCGCTCGGACACCCCTCCTAGACTCGGAGCGAACTGCATTACATATGATACCATCGTCAGACCAAAATGTCAATGCCTAAATTAGATTTTTCTTGCCGCTATATTGTAGCGCAAATGCAGGCAGATGTGCAAATACTCACAATATTTCGCAAAGAAGCAAACAAGGCCTCCCCGGATAGGGGAAGCCTTGTTTCAGTAAAAGAAGGGATTTGAAGGTTTCGCTGCAATTGCAAGAACCACTTGAGAAACTCTATATTGATCATCAGCTATGCTTTACAGATTCTCCAGCATTGGCAGGAGCACCAGCAGCATACCTGCAATTGTCCACAGAGCGGCAGGACCTAAACTATTTTTCAAAGATACGGGTTTCGCCATGATTGTCCTCTCCTTTCCCATTGCTTTCGCTATGTTTTACTTACAAGCTTATCATAATCCCCCTATGTTAACTTTCTATAAACACTATCTGATAAATTATGATCGATTCTTGAACTTTACCTGAACACTTATTCGTAGCGCAGCGCTTCGATTGGATCCATTTTAGCAGCCTTATTGGCGGGATAATAGCCAAAAAAGATACCAATGGCCATAGAAAAGCCAACCGCCAGCAAAATCGAGCTCAAGCTGGGACCGGCGGGCGAATCCAGCAGGTCGCAGCCGATATAGCCCAAAACACTGCCGAAGATAACACCCAATATCCCGCCGATCAGGCAAACTATGATGCTTTCCACCACAAACTGCAAGCGGATATTGTTGTTGGTAGCGCCCAAAGCCTTGCGGGTGCCGATCTCCCTGGTGCGTTCCGTCACCGATACCAGCATAATGTTCATCACGCCGATTCCGCCAACCAAAAGCGATATGGCGGCGATGACCGAGATCGCGATAGACAAGGTGCTCATTACCGTGTTCACCTGATTGATCACGCTCTCCATGCTAAAGGCGGCTATGGAATAGTTTTCATTGTTTTGATAATACCGGTTCAAAAAGCTTTGAAATTCCTCCGCCAGCGCCGCACCGTTATAATCTGCCACCCCCAGAATGGTCAGATTTTGATACCCGTCGCCGCTGCCGGTGATCCTTTTTGCAGTAGACAGGGGCATATACAAGCCGGTGCTCATATCCTTTTCCGAAGCGGTAGACATATAATACATGGTTTGCTCGTATTGATAAACCCCCACCACGCCAAAAGACAGCGCTTCATTATTGCGGATGACCTTGATTTCGCTGCCCAGCGCCTTTTGGATATCTCCGCCAAACATATTGTTGACAAATTTATCGGAAACAATGGCCACATACCGTTCCCCATCCTGATCCCGATCATCAAAATTGCGTCCTGCCAGCAAATCAATATTGTTGATATCCAAAAAATCCTCATTAATCCCGGTAATAGATACATTGGCATACAAGCGGCCGTCCTCGGCCTTGCCGCTACCAGCACCCTCCGACAAGCTGATTCCGTCGATATAATCGGGAAAACGTTCTTGCAGTGCCTCGATCATTTCATCTGTGATCAAATCCGATTCGGCAGGGTCGGTATACATCATCGACATCCCCATGGCGTCCCCATCCAGCGCTTTCTGCTGGATATAAACGCTAATAGAAGATACCCCAAAGGAGCTCATAGAGCTGGTGACCGAATTGGACAAGCCATTGCCCACCGTCAAAATGGCGATCACCGAGCCAATGCCGATGATAATCCCCAGCATGGTTAAAATGGAGCGCATTTTATTCGCCCGCAATCCCTCCAAAGCAATGCGGATGCTTTCGATCAGTCCCATGCGCCACCCCCCCTTTGCCAGGCCGCTACTTGTTCCGAAGTATACAGATTGCCGTCGTGCATGGTCAAAATACGGCTAGTCTCCTGCGCCAACTGCTGATTGTGGGTAATCAAAACTACCGTTTTCCCCTGCTCTCGATTCAGCTTATGAAAAAGATCCATCACCAGCCGACCGGTTTTGGAATCCAGCGCGCCGGTAGGCTCATCCGCCAGAATAATGGCCGGATCGTTGGCCATGGCCCGGGCGATAGCCACCCTTTGCTTCTGCCCGCCGGAAAGCTCGTTGGGCTGATGATACAGCCGGTCGGACATTTCCACCAGCGCCAGCAGGCTTTTGGCTCGGTTGGTGCGCTCCCGAGTCGGCACACCAGCATACATCATCGGCAGTTCTACGTTCTTTAACGCGTTGGTGCGGGAAATTAAATTGAAGTTTTGAAAGACAAAACCAATCTTGCGATTGCGTATGGCGGAAAGATCGCTGTCATCCGCCTCCTCCACTGGGGTACCATCCAAAAGGTAGTTGCCGGAGGTGGCTCTATCCAAAGCGCCGATCACATTCATCAAGGTAGATTTTCCCGATCCGGAAGGGCCGACAATGGAAAGAAACTCCCCCCGCTGCACGGTAAGATCAATGCCATGGAGGATCTCCAACTCATTGGGCTCGCCGATATAGAAGCGCTTAAAAATTTTCCGCATTTGGATAATGGGCGCGCTCATCAAAAGCCTCCCATCATCATATTGGCGCTGCTGGCAGAAGCAATCGGTTTTTCACTGATATTGATTTCCGTACCCAACAAATACAGCAGCTCCGCAGGCTCGTTCACCACCCGCAGCCCTTCGTTCACACCACTGCCGGAGATCACAATATTTAAATCGTTCTCCATACCGGTTTGCACCGGCAGCTCCTCCAGCAAATATTTGCCGCTCTCCTGCAAGGTGGCAGTCATTACGCAAGCCTGCCCCTGCTGATTTTGATAAACCGCATCATAGGGCACTGCCAAGGCATTTTTCTCCTGATCGATCAGATAGTTTAAGCGCACGCTCATGCCGATGCGCAAACCGGTATCCATCGACAACACCTGCACCTCGGTAGCAAACAAGGTTTCCTTGGTGGTATCGGTAGTGCCCTGGCTGTTTTTGGTAGCGGTAGGCGCAATGCTGGAAATAGTACCCTGGAAAACCTGATCGCCGGTTGCATCGGCTTTGATAGTCACCGGCATCCCGGTTTTGACCGTACCCACGTCATATCCTTTCACCGAGGTTTCCACCACCAGCTGGTTCACATCTTCAATCACAAACAGCAAACCGGAGCCGGAACCGCCCACCTCTGCATAAACAGCGGTAACCGTACCGGATACGGGAGCGGTGATCTTGGTATCGGCCAAATCCGCCCGCAATTGCCGCAGGCTCACCTGCGTCACTGCATCGTTGCCGGAAGCTTTGACGCTGTTAAGACTGTTCAAGCTGGATTGCAGCTGATCGTTTACCGAAGCTCGCGCCGAATCCAAAGAAACCAAAGCAGTTTGCCAATTGCGATACGCCGTATCCACATTGGTAGCATAATCTGCCAAGGTGTTATCCACTGAGGTGACCGTTGCGTTATACTGCGCCTTGGTGTTATCATAGTTGTCTGCCGCAACCGACACTGCTTTTTTGGCGGCTCTGGCTTTTTCCGCAGCCGCATCATAGGCGGCAGCCAACGCATCCAGCTCTTTTTCCAGCCCGGCCAGTACCGTGCTGTCCGCGCCGGCGTTTTGCGCCTGGGTCAATTCGTCTTCCTTGTCCGACATCTTCTCCCCGGCCGCATCCCGTTCGTCGATCGCCGCATCATAAGCGTCTTCGGCAGTATCCACCGCATTTTCCGCATTGAGCAACGCAGCTTCCTGCATCAGCAAGGTACTGTTTTCCCCAACGTCCAAGCTTTGGCGATACCGATTGTAGGCATCCTGCGCCTGCACATAGGCATTGTAAGTGGTATCTACCTGGCTTTGGGCGCTGATGATCGTGCCATTGATCCCGCTTTCCAAGGCGCTTTTGGCGGCAATATAATTGTCCTCGGCGCTTTTGATCTGCTGGGCAGAGCTCTTTGCCGAAACGCCCAGGCTGGCCTGCTGCGATTCGATCTGCTTTTGGATGTTGTTGGCGTCCAGCTTAGCCAGAAGCGTCCCTGCTTCCACATAATCGCCAACCTCTACGTTCACCTCCTGCACCGTATAAGCCAAGGTGGAATACACGGTAGTGCTGGAAGCGCTTTCCACTACACCGGTAGCGCTAACGCTGTCTTCAATATCCGCCAGCTGTAGCTGGGTGGTATCCGCCAGAGAAATCAAGGGCAGGTTGGCCAGCTGCCTTTGGGCATTGAACACTGAAAAACCAATTAACAACGTCAAAATCACTACAACCAGCAAAAATATGTATCGTTTTTTTAGTTTCCCCTGTTTATTGCGAAATCTTTTTTTCTTCTTTACCGGCAAAGGCGCGGGCGTAGCCGTTGCAAAGGGCGTTTGCGTCACTGCATCATCAAAAATTTCACTCATGACTGAATCCTTTCCCACCTGTACTGACAACCTTGTAGTATTCTTATGAAGCCGCGCTCCTGTTTATTATCCCGTTTTGCATAATGGAAACGACAAAAAACAGAACTGCGCTATCAGGATATTATTACTGAGAAGACCGTCAAATCCTGCCGAAAAGTTCCACTTTTTTTATAATAGGGCTATTTTTAATAAAATCTTAAAGAATTACCGCCCTATCAGGGGGGAGATTTTTTGTTTTTGTGTAATATCTTTTGTAGCAGAAAAAAGCACCACTGCAAGGAGGGTATCTGATGAATTTCCAACAATTGATTGCCGCCCGGCAAAGCTGCCGCAATTTTGACCCGGAAAAACCGGTTAGCCAAGAGGAAGTAACCGCCTGCTTAAAAGCCGCCCAGCTTGCGCCCAGCGCCTGCAACAGCCAGCCGTGGCAGTTTACCGTTTGCAGCGGCGAGCTGGCCAAACAGGTAGCAGCCACCACCCAAAGTATGGGGATGAATAAATTTACCAGCCAGGCGCCATGGCTGATCGTCATCAGCGAGGGGAATTATAATGCCCAGGCGGCATCTGGCAGCAAGCTCAAGCATCAGGATTTTCGCAGCATTGATATTGGCATCGCCACCGCCCATCTCACCTTAGCCGCCACAGACAGAGGGCTGTCCACCTGCATTTTGGGCTGGTTTAACGAAAAGCAATTGCAGCAGCTCCTTTCGCTCAAAAGTCATATCCGTCTGGTCATCGCCTTGGGCTATGCCAAAGAGGAAGACCCGCTGCGGCAGAAAAAGCGCAAAGACCTGTCCCAGATTGCCGACTTCCGCAAATAAGCAGCCTGAGGCTTCCTGGGGTTTCGCAGTGCAGACAATTTTGCCAGTTTTCTCTCATTCCAGTTTTCTGCCAAAATTCTTTCATTTACTTCCTATCATATGGATTATAGGATTACACTTCAATTCATAAAACAGGAACTTTATTTTAACCGGAAAGGAGCAGCCCCTCATGCCGGATACAGAACTACAAGCCTTACAGCAGATCTTTGCCGGAGACAAGTTTGCCGCCGCCACCCAGATCATCATCGAAAGCTTTTCGCCTATGGGCGCCTGCTGCACCGTGGAACCAAAGGAGATGCACCGCAACATTACCGGTGCGGTGCAGGGGGGCGTCTTATTTACGCTGGGGGATTTTTGTTTTGCCGTAGCCGCCAATGCCCGGCATTTGCTGGATCATAGCGGCCAGGTAGTCATCACCCTGAGCAATACTATTTCCTATATCCGGCAGCCAAAGGGCCATAAGCTGATTGCAATAGCGGAAAAAATCTCCGCGGGTCACAAAACCTGCGAGTACCGAGTGTCCATCACGGACGAGCTGGATACGCCGGTAGCGGAGCTTTTAGTCAACGGTTACACCGTGCCTTATCAATTTTAGCAGCACAGCAATTGCCTCTTTTGCAAAATTTATTTGAATTTTCTTTCCGTATTTGCATAATTTTACATCATCTTCGTTTTTATATGTTTTTATGTTTTCAATTTTCTTCAGGGAGGATTCTATGCCCAATCTCATTATGCAAGCAGAAAAATGTTTGCAGTGCAAAAAGCCGCAATGCACCGCACATTGCCCTGTATCCACACCAATCCCTCATATTGTGCAGCTTTTCAAAGAGAGAAAGCTGCATGAAGCAGGCAAAATTCTGTTCGAAAACAATCCGCTTTGCGCGATTACCTCTATCGTCTGCCCTCATGAAAAGAATTGTGCAGGGAATTGCGTCCTAAGCAAAAAAACAGAAGCAGTGGAATTCTTTGCTTTAGAGCAATACATCGCCAAAATGTATGTGGACGCCTTCGACGAAACGCCTCCTGCATGGAATGGCAAACGGGTTGGGATTATCGGCGCGGGTCCTGCCGGTATTGCCATGGCCATTCTCTTGGCAAAGCAAGGCTACCGGATCACTCTCTTTGACACTACTGACCAGATTGGCGGCGTACTACGGTATGGTATACCCGAGTTTCGTCTGCCAAAGCAAATTTTGGATCGCTATGACCAGATTTTGCAAAAGTTGGGCGTACAATTCCGCCCCAATACAACCATTGGGCAAAGCATCACCATCGACGATATGTTTTTGGATCATTATGACTGCGTATTTATTGCCACAGGTACCAGCCGCCCCAATAAGCTGGGGCTTTTGGGCGAAACATTGGGGCATGTCCATTATGCGATCGATTACTTAAAAAGCCCCGAACGGTATCATCTGGGAAACAATGTGGCGGTAATTGGCGCCGGCAATGTGGCTCTGGATGCAGCGCGCATGGCGACTCGACAGGGACATACCAATACTACCATTATTTTCCACCTAGCAGAGGATGAAATTACCGGCAACAATGAAGAAGTGCGCATGGCGCTGATCGATGGGGTGGAATTCCGCTGTCTTTGCTCTACCCTGCGAATCACCGACAATGAAGTACTCTGCGCCACCATGGAAATGGAAGAAGACGCAGACGGCCGCCGCACCTATACGGAGAACTTTGATAAGCTGGTTTCTATCCCGGCAGATTCCGTGATCATCGCGTTAGGGCAGGGACCGCAGGCACAATACCTGCATAGCATGACCGATTTACAAACCACGTCCCGGGGACTTATTGAGGTAGACCAAGAAGGCAAAACCAGCCGTCCTGGAGTTTACGCGGCAGGCGATATTGTCACCGGCCCCAAAACCGTAATCGAAGCGGTGGCGCTTACAAAAAAAATTGCCCTTTTAATTGACGACTATTGTTTTGCCAACAGCAAAAAATAGGTTTTCGCCGCCATCGGTATCCAATCCACAACGGATCGGTAAATAAGACTTGTCGAAAAAAGCGTGTTACAAGACGATTGCAGAAATCTCTTGTAACACGCTTTTTCTATAGATCACCCATACCAGGGAAGCTTTTCAAGAAAGTTTTCTTGGAAAGTTTTAATGAAGTGGGGCAACGGGATAAAAGCTTGACTTAGCTGTGGGCTATGCCTGCGCTTTTCTCTCACCGTCTGACGAAAAAATTGCCCGCCAATCCGCGCTCCCGTAAGTCATCAGACCTTCCGCAGGTTTTTTCTCTTCCGCCTTGCAGGCAAACTTGCTTAGTAGCTTCTGGCCTGCTCCTTGCCGTCGATCACCCGCCAAGCGCCCTCGGCCAAAGCCTGCATTTCATTTTCTCCGGGCAAAATCACCACCGGCGCAATAAATTTCACCCGATTGGCAATCATCTCCACAAGCATTTGGGAATGAGCAATCCCCCCGGTGAGCACAATCGCGTCCGCATGCCCATCCACCACCACCGACAGGGAGGCAATGCCCTTGGCCACGGACAAAGCCATAGCCTGATACACCAAAGCGGCATAAGCATCCCCCGCTACAACCCGCTTTTCCACCTCGCCCGCGTCGGCGGTACCCAGATGCGAAATCAACCCACCCTGGCGCTGCAGCTTCTTTTTGATCTGGGGCAAGGTGGTCTTGCCGTCCAACACCAGCTCCAGCAGGCTGTAGGTGGGCAAACCACCGGCCCGCTCCGGGGCGAAGGGACCGTCGTAATCGGTGATCATATCAATGATCCGCCCCTTGCTGTGCAGGCTCAGGGTGATGCCGCCGCCCAAATGGGCGACGATGATATTGGCGGCTTGATACTCCTTGTGCTGCTCCCGACAATAGCGAAGCGCCGCCGCCCGCATATTCAGATTATGCCCCTGTCCTCTTCTTTTGATCTCCTTGAGGCCGGTAATCCGGGTCAGGTCGATCATTTCATCCACCGTCACCGGGTCATAAATATAAGCGGGCAAGCCCAGCGGCTGGGCAAGCCGGTAAGCAATGGCAGCTCCCAGATTGGAAGCGTGCTGATCCACCGGATGATGCTCCAACGCATCCAAAATCCGCTGGTCTACCAGATAGGCGCCGGATTGAGCCTCCGGCAGCGTGCCGCCTCGTCCCACCGTACCGGCCAATTGGCTAAAATCGGCTTCATGGGATAAAAAGACCTGTTTGACCAACTCCAGTCGGAAAGGCAATTGGCTGTAGATCGTCTCAAAACCGCTAATCTCCTTGGGGTCATGGACAATATTCTCCTGCCAAAGCATACCTTGCCGCTGGTACAGGGCAATTTTTGTGGAAGTGGAACCGGGATTGATGACCAATAGCTTATCTTGCATATTTTTCCTCCAAGCCCAAGGCAACCAAGGATGCAATAGCAATGGCATAAAATTTTTCCAACGCAGGGGCGCTGCGGGAGGTGAGAATGATCGGCACCTTGGCGCCCATGATCACCCCGGCCATAATCGAGCCGGCCGTATAGCTCCAGCACTTGCCCAAAATATTGCCAGCAGCCAGACAGGGCTGCAACAGCACGTCAAAATCGCCTGCCTCCGGGCAATCAAAATGCTTTTCTTGGGCTACCTGCCCGCTGATGGCGATATCATAGGAAAGCGGCCCTTTGACGATGCAGCCGGTAATTTCACCGTTTTGGTTCATTTGCTGCAAGGCGGCGGCGTCCACCGTTTCCGGCATTTTGGGATTGACCTTTTCCACCCCGGCCAGCACCGCCACCTTGGGCAAAGCATAGCCCAAGGCGTGCAACGCTTCCACCGCGTTTTCCAAAATGCCCTTCTTCTCCTCCAGCGTGGGGCTGATCACCATGCCGCCGTCGGTATTAATCAGCAGCTTGGGATAATTGGGCAGCTGATTAAAGGCCACATGGGACATGACTCTGCCGGTATGCAGCTTGTTTTCCTTGTTGACCACCGGCTTGAGCAAATCACGGGTTTCCATCATGCCCTTCATCAAAAAATTGGCTTCCCCATCCCGCACCAGCTCCACTGCTTTTTTACCGGCTTCCTGGGGATCCGCCGCCGGGCAGATCCAATAGTCGGCGGGATCAGAGGAAAGGGCACGCAAAATCTCGCTGATCCGGCCTGCATCCCCTAGCAAAATGGCCTGGGCGATCCCCTTTTGATGCGCCTGCACTACCGCTTCCAAAACATGGGCGTCGGCAGCAGAGGCCACCGCCATCACCCGTTTGCCCTGATGGCGGCAAACCGCGTCAACAACCTGCTGATGACTGGAATAGACCATTGGCTCAACCTCCATAACCTGCGGCAAAAGCCTGCAAATTTAGCTCTTTGACCTTGGCTGGCACAAACTGTGCCACTAAAGCGGGCCAATCCACCTGGGTAAGCCCCAATTGCTTGACCAAAGCACCCAGCAAAACAATGTTTTGGGCGCGGATATTGCCCAGCTTTTCCGCCGTTTCCGCAGCGGGGATTACCGTAACAGCCGCACCGCTTTCTTTCAGTTTCTCGATGGCGTCATAGGGATACTGGGCGGCGCCGGTCAGCACCGGCATGGGATAGATCTCCCGCTGATCCATCAGGATCTGGCCGCCCTGCCGCAAATAGGGCAATGCCCGCAGCGCTTCCACCTTTTCAAAAGACACCAGCACATCCGCCTGCCCCAGACCAATGGTGGGCGCGTAGACTTTTTCGCCGTAACGGATCTGGGTGGTGACGCTGCCGCCCCGCTGGCTCATGCCGTGGATCTCGCTCATTTTCACATCATAGCCCAGAGAAGCCAGACCAGTGGCCAAAATTTTGCTGGTCAAAATGGTACCCTGACCGCCAACGCCGATCAACAATATATTTTTGGTCATTTTATTCACCCACCTTTTCGATAGCGTCAAACTTGCACATCTGTTGGCATAAACCGCAGGCGGTGCAGGAGGCCGGGTCGGCGATCACCGCTTTTTGGTTGCGGAAGGCCAGCGCGGGACAAGCCACCTTCATGCAGGCCTTGCAGCCCTTACACTTGGCCAGATCCACCCGGCAATACCGGTTGGCATTGGCCTTGGCCACCTCTTTGATCAAGGCACACGGGCGCTTGGTTACGATTACAAAGGGGCCTTCCGTCTGATACGCGTCGATGATGGCCTGCTCCATAGCGGGCAGATCCAAAGGATCGACAATCCGCAAGCTGCTTTCCGGCAAGCCGGTGGCCCGGATCAACGCCACCAAATCAATCACCGGGGAGGGCTGCCCCATCAGGTTGCGGGGCGTGCCGGGATTTTCCTGATGCCCGGTCATAGCGGTGATCGAGTTATCCAAAACGCAGGCCACCACATTGGCCTGAGCGCTAATAATATCGATCAAAGAGGTCAGACCGCTATGGAAAAAGGTAGAATCTCCCAACATCCCCAGGGGTTTGCGGCAATCGCCCTGCTGTTGCAGAGCTTGGGCCAAACCGATTAGCGAGGAAAAGCCTGCGCCCATACAGATGGAATAATCAAAGCCGTTGAAGGGAGCGGCCACCCCCAGAGCGTAGCAGCCGATATCGCCCACCGGCACCACTTTATCCAGATGCTTGTGCAACAAATAGATATAGTAAGACACAAATTAGTGAAAAGAATAGTCGAAGCAT
>CAYOVS010000038.1:8389-11045 GCA_964407445.1 uncultured Peptococcaceae bacterium | reverse complement strand
TATTGAGGTAAAAATTGAGCTGGAAAAAATAAGAGAACAAATCCAAAACATTGAATAATTTAATTAGGAGGTGTTTTTATGTCTATTCCCCAATTGTCACCTGAAGAAAGAAGCAAAGCTTTAGCCAAGGCACAGAAAATTCGCAGTGAGCGGATGGAAGTGCGCAAACAGCTCAAAGCCGGCAAGCTGAATCTGGCTGATGTGCTGAATAATGCGGAAGATGAAGTTTATGCCAAAATGCGCGTAAAATATTTGCTGGAGAGTTTGCCCCAGGTTGGCAAAATCACCGCGCAAAAAGTGATGGAAGAAGTCGGTATCGATGAAGCCAGACGGATTCAAGGCTTGGGAGCCAGACAAAAAGCGTTGCTGTTGGAAAAATTAGGATAAAAAATTCGTTTTTTGGGTAGTATCGAAGCGGTTCTTTTAGGGAGGATGTTATGGCCTCGGTCAGGTTGATTAATATCGGTTACGGCAATATTGTTTCCGCCGAAAGAGTGATAGCCATTGTCAACCCGGAATCGGCTCCGATCAAAAGAATTATCCAAGACGCCAGAGATAACGGTTATTTGATTGATGCAACCTGTGGTCGTCGTACCCGGGCTGTGATTATTACCGACAGTAAGCATGTTATTTTATCGGCTATTCAGCCGGAAACAGTGGGTAATCGCTTTGGCGAGTTGCGTCGTGGTTCTGATGAAGATGCGGGTGAATAAATGCGGACGAAACAAGGCTTGTTAATTGTAGTTTCCGGTCCTTCCGGTGTGGGAAAGGGCAGAATCTGCACAGAGTTGCTGCGGATGGACGAGCATACCGTTTTTTCGGTATCGGCCACTACGCGTCAGCCCCGCCAAGGGGAAACAGACGGCGAGAGCTATTATTGTCTGAGCCGTGAGGAGTTTTTAGCAAAACGAAACCGGGGCGAGTTTTTGGAATGGGCCGAGGTTTTCGGCAATTTCTACGGAACGTTAAAGGCAGAAGTGGAAAACAAAACAGCCGCCGGTAAAAATATCATTTTGGAAATAGACATCCAAGGGGCAATGCAGGTCAAATCTGCTTGCCCCCATGGTCTGTATGTTTTCATTTTGCCACCTTCTCTGGCCGAGCTGGAAAATCGCATTAAGTTGCGGGGCTCCGAAACGGAGGAAAGCATGAAGCTGCGGCTTTCCAAGGCAGCGGAGGAAATCTCCTGGGCGGATCATTACGATTATCGCATTGTCAATGAGGTGATCGAGGATTCGGCCAGGCAGTTGTATGCCATCATTGCCGCCAAAAGAGGCTATGAAGAATAATCCATAAGAAAAGAATCTGTAATGTCGCTTTACCTAGAGAACAGGGGGATACTTTTGCTAAACAAACCGCCGCTAAATCAATTGATGGAACATGTGGATTCCAAGTACGGTCTGGTCATTATCGCCGCAAAAAGAGCACGGATGATGATCAATGACAATCCTGATGCATTGGCAACCGGGATGACCAGCCCGGTTTCTATTGCCTTGAAAGAAGTTGCGGATGGCAACATTTTTTGGCACAAGAAAGATGAAGATAACGCGGAATAAGAGGGATTTCTATGTTCACAGGGAAGAAAATTACCGTCGGCGTGACCGGCGGTATTGCTGCATATAAGGCCGCTGATCTTGTTAGCTGGCTGAGCAAAAACGGTGGGCAGGTGCAGGTAGCCATGACCAAGGCTGCTTGCTCGATTATTGCGCCGCTCACGCTCAAAACGCTTTCCAAAAGGCCGGTAGCCATTGATGTTTTGGACGATTCTGCCGATTTTAATGTGCCTCATCTGGATTGTGCCGCCTGTGATTTGTTTGTGGTGGTTCCCGCCACCGCCAATCTTTTGGCCAAAGCCGCCCACGGGTTGGCGGATGATTTGTTAAGCGCCGCCTTGCTGGCCACCAAGGCGCCGGTTTTGTTTGCGCCGGCCATGCATTGCGATATGTATGCAAACCCGGCTACCCAGGAGAATATCCGGATCCTTTGCGGCCGGGGCTGGCAGATGATCCCGCCGGAAAGCGGTGTGCTGGCTTGCGGCGCGGAAGGCGTTGGCCGCTTGGCAAAGGTGGAAGTGATCGAAGAAGCAATTGCCCGAGCCTTGTCCGGCAGCAAGTTGCTTTGGGGCAAAAAAGTGTTGGTTACAGCGGGCCCTACCTACGAATATATTGATCCGGTACGTTTTATCGGCAATCGTTCCAGCGGTAAAATGGGCTACGCTTTGGCAGAAGCAGCCCGCGATGCCGGGGCGCAGGTGGTTTTGGTCAGCGGGCCTGCCGCCTTGGCCGATCCTGCCGGGATCAAAACCATTCGCGTGATCAGCGCCGCAGAAATGCATCAGGCCTGTTTGGAACAGTATGGAGATACGGATATTGTGATCATGGCGGCTGCTGTGGCCGATTATCGCCCTGCCCAATATACGGAACTAAAGATGAAAAAGGGCGAAGAAAGAACGGTTTCCCTGGTGGCCAATCCTGATATTTTGGCTTCCCTGGGGCAGGAGAAAGGGGATCGCTTGCTGATAGGCTTTGCGGCGGAGACGAATGATCTGGCTGCTTATGCTCGGCATAAGTTGCGACAAAAGAATCTGGATATGATCGTTGCCAATGACGTGGGGCAAAAAGGGGCAGGTTTTGATGTGGATACCAATATCATCACT
>CAYOVS010000038.1:0-8379 GCA_964407445.1 uncultured Peptococcaceae bacterium | reverse complement strand
ACCATCATCCCCCGGGAGGACGGCGAGGAGCTGCAAGCTTGGCCATTGATGAGTAAAGCCCAGGCTGCGGCGGAAATCATCCGTCTGATCGCCCAATTGCCCAGATTTCGATAAATTATCCTTGAGGAGGACTGCGATATGGTAAGATTTTTCACTTCCGAATCGGTTACCGAAGGCCATCCCGATAAAATGGCTGATGCGATTTCCGATGCGATTTTAGACGCTTTGTTGGCTGAGGATCCCTTGAGCCGGGTGGCCTGCGAAACCTTTGTCACCACAGGGATGGTGTTTGTTTCCGGTGAGATTACCACCCAATGCTATGTGGATATTCCCCATGTGGTGCGGGATACTGTGCGCCAAATCGGTTATACCCGGGCAAAATTTGGCTTTGACTGCGATACTTGCGCGGTGATGACTGCCATTGATGAGCAAAGCGGCGATATCGCTATGGGCGTCAACGCGGCTTTGGAGAAAAAGAGCGGCAACGAGGATGTGTTTGCATCCATCGGCGCCGGGGATCAGGGCATGATGTTTGGTTATGCCTGCGACGAAACCCAGGAGCTGATGCCCCTGCCGATCAGTCTGGCGCATCAGCTTACCAAAAAGCTGGCGCAGGTGCGCAAGGCCGATCTGCTTTCCCCGCTGCTGCCGGACGGCAAAAGCCAGGTGACCATCGCTTATGATGACAACGGCAAACCGCTGCGGGTGGATACCGTGGTCATTTCCTCGCAACACCGGGCGGATGTGGATTTGAAGGATCTGCGCCCCTATATCGTGGAAAAGGTGATCAAAAGTACGCTGCCTGAGCATCTCTTTGATGAGAAAACCCGGATTTTGATCAATCCTACCGGCCGTTTTGTGATTGGCGGCCCGCAGGGGGATACCGGTTTGACCGGCCGCAAAATTATTGTGGATACTTACGGCGGCATGGCTCGTCACGGCGGCGGCGCTTTTTCCGGAAAGGACGCTACCAAGGTAGACCGTTCCGCATCTTATATGGCCAGATATATGGCTAAAAACATCGTAGCCGCTGGGTTGGCCTCTCGCTGCGAGGTGCAGTTGGCTTATGCCATCGGCGTTGCCCAGCCGGTATCGCTGCTGGTGGATTGCTTTGGTACCGCTCAGGTGGATGAAGTGCAGCTCACCGCCGCCTGCCGCCAGGTGTTCGACGCCCGCCCTGCTGCCATTATCGCCAATTTCGATCTGCGCCGTCCCATTTATCATCAGCTCTCCGCATACGGTCATTTTGGCCGGCCCGAGCTGGATCTGCCTTGGGAAAAGCTGGATAAGGTAGAAGCGCTGCGCAAAGCGCTGTAAATAAAAGAAGCCTGAAATTAGCTGCCTAAAAAAGACCGCTGCAAAACCAGTTTTGTTTTCGGAAACTGTTTTGCTGCGGTCTTTTATTGTCAGCCAAGCTTATTTTCATCACGATCATCGATTTCTACAAATAACTGATAGGGTTCTATGCGTAAAACAGTGCAAATGCGAAATAAAATATCCAAAGATGGCGCCTTGACCACGTTTTCCGCTTCAATATGGCTGATATGCACCCGAGAAATATTAGCTTGCATTGCTAAGCCCTCTTGGGTCAAATGCCTGCGCTTGCGGTAGTATGCGATATTTCTGCTAAGCAGACGGTAATACTGCGAATAATCCTCCATGCTCTTATCACCCTATCCTATCATATCGAATTACCAATAAACAAATGCTTGCTTGTAGCTAGCAAATTATGGTATGTTTGAAGCGAGGTGAACAATTACGGTGGATGATCAGCATTTGTACAGCAAGCTGTATAACGGCATTACCGATCTGATCGTACGGTTGCAGACTTTACAGCAGGAAGCAGAGGAAAGATATCTTGCAAATACGGATCAAGAACCGATTCCTTTTACAGATTGGCCCAAGGATTAAGCTTTTTCCCTGATAAAGAACAAAAAAGCAATAAATTTTTCGGGACATTCACCGCGCCACCTCCCTTGCATACTATGTATCAATTCGGCAAGTGGGGGTGGAGCTTACGATTATCCTGATAAATGGCCGCAGTTTGCAACAGGCGGCATGGATCGCCTATTTACATAACAGCGTTTTCCCGCCGTTGCTCACGGACGTGGAAGAAGCCGATTGCATCAACCGTTGGCAAGATGGGGACATGGAAGCCCGCAATACGCTGATCGAGCATAATTTGCGGCTGGTGGCTCATATCTGCAAAAAGTTTGAAAGCAGCGGCGCCGATAAGGATGATTTGATCTCCATTGGTACCATTGGCCTGATCAAGGCAATCAATACCTTTTCCCCCAAAAAAGGGGTGCGCCTGGCCACCTATGCGGCCAGATGCATTGAAAATGAAATTCTGATGTTCTTTCGCTCCACCCGCAACCAAAAGACGGAGGTTTCTCTCTATGATCCCATGGGTCAGGATAAGGAGGGAAATGAGGTTTCTTTGATCGATATTTTGGGCAACCGGGGCGAAACGGTGCAGGATAAGCTGGAGCAGGAGGAAGAAAAGCAATTGCTCAAAAGCAAACTGCCGATTTTGGATGAACGGGAGCAGCTGGTCATCAGTCTGCGCTATGGATTAAACGATGCTACCCGCAAAACCCAGCGGGAAATCGCCAAAACCTTGGGTATCTCCCGCTCCTATGTATCCAGGCTGGAAACAAAAGCAATTGAAAAGCTAAAAGCAGAGCTGCAAAAAGGCGAACGGCAATAAACAAGCCGCAGCTTCTCTGCCAGCTGCCAGCCTGTGGGCTGCGTTGGCAAAAAGCTGCGGCTTGTTTTTTTACGGATGACGCGGCTCCACGATCTCCACCTTTAGCAGATTGGTATTGCCTGGCGTGTCCAGGGGGATCCCCGCTGCAATCACCACAGTATCGCCTTCTGCTACGGCGTCGATTTGTTTTGCGCAGTCTATGGCATGTAAAAATAAATCGTCCGAGGTTTTTTGAAATCTGGCAAGCACCGGATAAACCCCCCAGGATAAAGAAAGCTGATGGAAGGTTTTTTCCACAGGAGTAGCGGCAATAATCGGCATGAAGGGACGGAACTTGGACATTCTCCTTGCGGTTTGGCCGTATTTGGTTAGGGCGATAATGGCTTTTGCCTTGATATCCCGCGCCATGGTCCAAGCGGCGTCGCAAACCGCATTGGTGGTATCTTCTGCGTCCATATCGTAGCTGATCCCTTTGTAAGCGTTCATTTCAAAGGCGTCTTTTTCCGCTTGCTCGGCAATTTTTGCCATAACCTGTACCGCCAGCACCGGATATTTGCCGGCGGCGGTTTCGCCAGAAAGCATCACGGCGGAGGTGCCGTCAAAAACCGCATTGGCTACATCGGTGATTTCCGCCCGGGTGGGGTTGGGGTGGGAGATCATTGATTCCAGCATTTGGGTGGCGGTGATCACCATTTTGCCGGATTGATAGCACTTTTTGATAAAGCGTTTTTGCAAACCGGGCAGGCGTTCGTACTCCACCTCTACGCCCATATCGCCTCTGGCTACCATAATGCCGTCGGCCAGCGCTAGGATATGGTCAAAATTTTCTACGCCTTCCAGATTTTCGATTTTGGCAATGATGCGAATGTCGTGTCCGCCGTGATAATCAATAAACTTGCGCAAAAGGATCATATCCTCCTTGCACCGGACAAAGGAGGCGGCAATAAAATCCACGTCATTTTCGATGCCAAAAAGGATATCATTTTTATCCTGCTGGCTCATGTAGGGCATTTCCAGATGAATCCCGGGTAGATTGATGCCTTTGTGATCGCTGAGTGGGCCGCCATGGACAACCTTGCAAAAAATTTCGGTCTGTTTGCAGGAGAGAACGGAAAGCTCGATATTGCCGTCGTCGATCAAAACCGTGTTTCCCGGATGGAGCTGCTGTGGCAGTTCTTTCAGGGTTACCGAGGCGATGTTTTGATCGCCCTCCAGCTCCCGGGAGGTCAGGGTAAAGGACGCCCCATCGTTAAGGCAGATCTGGCCCTGTTGAAAATTACCCAGGCGAATTTCCGGACCCTTCGTGTCCAGCATGATCGCTATTGGCACGTTCCGCTTTTGCCGAACCCTTTTGACCATCTGAATGGTCTCCTTGTGATATGCGTAATCTCCATGAGAAAAATTGAGTCTTACCACATTCATGCCGCTTTGGATCAAGGCTTCAATAAGTTCTTCGGTCCTGCTGACAGGGCCCAGGGTGCAAACGATTTTTGTCTTTCGCATGCCATCGCCTCTTTTCAAAATTGTGCTTTTTAGCATATTCTATCACAGTGTTGCCACGAAAAGAAGCACCAAAAGAAGCAGCCGATAAATTTGTTCTTTCTATCCATTTAGCAGGAACTTGTCAGTTGTATGTGGAAATACCCAACAGATTTTGAGAAATGGCGGATTACCGGTGCGTTTTTCTGTTGTGAATTATCTGGAGGCGAAAAAATGGAAGTTTTAGTGGAAATCAGCCGTGGACCCATCACCGAGATGGTTATTCGTGGTGCAATCGTCGTGCTGGATCAGCAGGGTAAACAGACTTTTGGCATTAGCGACCCCAATTATGTTACCTTTATGCGTTCTGCGGCCAAGCCCTTGCAGGCTACCGCTGCGGTAGAAAGCGGCGCCATAGACGCCTTTGGCATCGATCAGCGAGAGCTGGCGATCATGTGCGGCTCCCATTTGGGCGAGGATGCCCATTTGGAGACGATTTTGTCCATTTTGGACAAGCTGGGCTTGCAGGAGAGCGATCTGACCCTGGGCGCCGATCTTTCTTTGAACAAGGCTCTGCGGGAGCAGCGGCTGGCGCAAGGAGTAGCGCCCCGCAAGGCCTATAATAATTGCTCCGGCAAGCATTGCTGTATGCTGACCTTGTGTCGCTTTCGGGATTGGCCGGTTGCCGATTATCAGCAATTGTCCCATCCGGTGCAGCAGGTGATCCGCAAAACCGTGGCGGAATATGCGGAGTTGACCCCGGAACAACTGATTATCGGTGTGGATGGCTGCGGCGTACCGGTATTTGGCATGCCGCTGCTGCATATGGCAAAGGCCTATCATCATTTGGTGCATCCGGAGACGTTATCCCCTGGCCGGGGAGAGGCGGCAGCCCGCTTGACCGCAGCCATGGGCGCATATCCCCAAATGGTTTCCGGTACCGGTCAATTTTGCACCGAGCTGATGCGGGTGACCAAAGGACGGGTGATCGGCAAGCTGGGTGCGGATGGCGTATATTGCAGCGCGGTGCTGAATGGCCCGGCATTGGCTCTGAAGATAGAGGACGGCAACGTGGGGGTGATCCCCTTGGTGATGGTGCAAGCCTTGGCGCAATTGGGATGGCTCACCCCAGAAGAAACGGCGGAGCTGGCGCATTTTGGGCATATGGATAATATCAATTGCCAGCAGGATAAGGTGGGCGAGGCCAAGGCCGTGTTCCATCTTCGGGAGATCCGCGGATGAAGCTGCTCAAGCCTGATCTTTGCTGCGACGGGATCCGCCAGATTCCCTATGACCGCTTGTGGCAGCAGGGGATCCGCGGCTTGGTGTTTGATCTGGATAATACCTTGACCCCGTGGCATTGTTATGCAGAAAATCCGGCGCTTATCGCCTGGTTTGCCGCTTTGCGGCAGCAGGGTTTTGCGGTGTGCATTTTATCCAACAGTGCCTATGGCAAGGTGGCTACCATTGGCGGCTGGTTGGGAATCCCGGTGCTGGGCAGTGGCAAAAAGCCAGGGCGCAAAGGCTTTTTGCGGGCGCTGGCCTTGCTGGATTTGCCGGCTGCGCAAACGGCGATGATCGGCGATCAATTGTTTACCGACGTATACGGCGGCAACAAAGCAGGGATGTATACCATTTTGACCCGTTTGATAGACGAGAACGAGCATTGGGGCACCCGGCATCTCTCCCGCCCGCTGGAACGTTTGGTTAAAAAACGCTGGTAAAACTGCTTAACCATAAATGCAAATAAAAAGCTGGAGCAGAATCTTCTGCCCAGCTTTTTGCGTCAGGCTGTCTGACAACGCCGCAGGAGGCGGATTGCGGACAGTTTGGCATATGTTTTTGTTGTTTTACAGCGAAGCGTCCTCTTCTAGCGGTGGGGATGACCAAGCGGCCAGCATTTCTTCCGCCTGCTTGATGGTGGTGGGGGTGATATTGGTACCGGCGATCATTCTGGCAATTTCCTCCACCCGCTTTTCCCCTTGCAGTGTCTTTGCGGTAATGACGGTGCGCCCTTCCATCACCTGTTTGCTGATGTGGATTTGCCGATCCGCTGCGGCTGCCATGACCGCGCCATGGCTGACTACCAGTGTTTGCGCGTTTTGCCCCACAACGGCCAGCCGCTCTGCTACCGCATCCAGAGCCCGGCCGGATAGACCGGTATCTACCTCGTCAAAGATCAGCGTTGGCACCCGATCCAGCTTGGAGAGGATCACCTTCATCCCCAGGACGATGCGGGAAAGCTCGCCGCCGCTGGCAATTTTGGCTACCGGCTGAAACTGCTCTCCAGCATTGGAGCAGATCATAAATTGCGCCTTTTCCCGACCCTTGGCCGAAATTTCGCAGGAAGGCAGATCTACCCGAAAACAAGCTTGGCTCATCGCCAACTTTTGCAGCTCGCCGGTGATGGCTTCGCCCAGCATCAGCCCGGTTTTTTGCCGCATCAGGCTTAGATATTCCGCCTTGTGGTTGTATAGTGTGGTTGCTTCCGCCAGCTGCTGCGCCAGTGCGTCCCCGGAAATGTCCAAATCGCTGAGCTGCTGTTGCTCTTCTTTGGCTTTTTCCAAATAGCGTAATACGTCCTGCAAGCCCGGGCCGTATTTCTTTTTGAGCCGCCCCAGTTGCGCCAGGCGGCTTTCCACTTCTTCCAGGCGGTAGGTGTCTACGCTTAGATTATCCCGGTAGTGGCTGATTTCTCTGGTGACGTCCTCCGCTTCGTAATATAAAGATTCCAAACGGGTGTGCAGCTCCTCTGCTTGCTTGTCCAAAGCCGCAGTTTGCCGCATGGCGGCGGAAGCGTCCGCCAAGGCGGATAAGCCGCTCTGATCCAAAGCCTGGTGGGCCTGGGCGGAGAATGTAAGCAGCTTTTCCCCGTGGGAGAGCCTTTGGGCTTCCTCCTGCAATGCCTCATCCTCGTCGGCCTGGGGCGCAACCTGTTCGATTTCGTTGATTTGAAAAGCCAGCCAGTCCAAGCGCTGGCTGCGGTCTGCTTTGTTTTCTTCGTAGGCGGTCAGCTTGTTTTGGATAGCGGTCAAAGAGGCGTAGGCCTGCCCCACCGCTTCCCGGGCGACCAGCTGGGAGCTGCCGCCAAAGCTGTCCAGCAATTGCAGCTGCTTGTCTTCTTCCAGCAGCAGCATATGCTCGTGTTGCCCGTGAATATTCACCAGCAGCTTGCCTGCTTGCTTTAGCAGATTGAGGGTGGCGGCTCTGCCATTGATCCGGCAGGTGCTACGGCCATCCCGTACCAGTTCCCGGCTGAGAATCAGGTTGTCGTCCTCGCTGTCTTCCTCCCAATAATCCTCCAGCAGTCGATTGAGCTCGGGAGGATACGGCCCGCCAAATACACCCTCTACCCGGCAACGGTCACTGCCGCTGCGGATCAGCGTGTCAGTGGCTCTGCCGCCGGTTAACAGGGCGACTGCGTCTACAATTAAGGATTTGCCTGCGCCGGTT
Source organism: uncultured Peptococcaceae bacterium (assembly GCA_964407445.1). Classification (GTDB taxonomy): domain Bacteria; phylum Bacillota; class Dehalobacteriia; order UBA4068; family UBA4068; genus JAILCQ01. The sequence goes on along the minus strand of CAYOVS010000038.1, from coordinate 737 downwards.
TCACCGGTCAAGGCATTAAAGCCGGAAGAGAGGGGTAGGGAAAGCTTGTGAATCAAGGCAAAGTTTTCTACGGATAATTCATATAGCATCGCTTTACACCTTGCTTTTTGAATAGTGGGTGGCAGCGTGACACAGGCACTACGCCAGATTGTCCATAAACTGCGCCATACTGTGCAGAAACGGTGCCCAGTGGCGCGGCAACACTATTGGGCCAGGGCATGAATCTTATCTGACAGCGCGGCGGCGGTATAGCCTTCCCGCAGCGCCAAAAACACCGTATCATCTCCGGCCAGCGTGCCCACGATTTCGTTCCAGTTTAAGCCGTCAATGCAAAAAGCTACGCCCTGGGCGGTGCCGGGCAAGGTCTTTAGAATCACCATACCGCTGCCAATCTCTACCCGCAGCAGATTATCCCGAAACATCCGTTTGGCCCGGTCAAAGCTGTTGCCTGCCAAAAGGCCGGGGGGAAAGCTGTAGCGAAAGGAGTTGGCCCCGGAGGAAACCTTAATCAGACCCATTTCCTTGATATCCCGGGAAATGGTCGCTTGGGTGACATTGAAGCCGTGTTGCCGAAGCTCTTCGGTAAGTTGACATTGGGTTTCAATGCTTTTTTCCTCAATAATGTCTCGAATGACTTTATGTCTGCGGTTTTTCATTTTGGTCCCTCCTTTTAATCCTGCTCAGGGGTTTTGGTCTGCATGGTGCAGTTATTCTGGCTGGTAAAGTCATAATATAGC
>CAYOVS010000037.1:8036-11243 GCA_964407445.1 uncultured Peptococcaceae bacterium | reverse complement strand
ACGTCGATGGTACTTGGGACGCAGGTCCCTGGAAGAGTAGATCGCTGCCGGGAATAAGTTTTGAGCCGTCTTTATGACGGCTCTTTTTTATCAATAAAGCAGAGTATGTTGTGTTGGAGCACAGCGTACTCTGCTTTTCTTTATGTTGTAGCCTATGGGCGAAGCGAGATTAATTTGATAAAATGGAGATGTGCATAGTTTTCTGTCGTGCTGCATATAAAATTGGGAAGAATAATTGAGGGAGGTGAATCATTATATTGGGTTTTTGCAACATTTTACTTTAATATAAAACAGGAATGGAGGAAATGAAATGGCCGAACAAGCAAATGTGGTTAAGCAGAAGAAAAGTTGGCTGGAAAAGTTGCCAGATGCCATGATTTTGATGGTGATACTTATCCTGATTGCGGTGATTGCTACTTGGTTTGTGATGCCCGGTTCTTATGAGAGATACACGGACGAGGCGACCGGAAATACTTTAGTCATTCCAGGCAGTTATACCCAGGCAGCGGAAAAAACACCGGTCAGTATTATTGATTTCTTTGTATCCATTCCCGCGGGTGTTCAGGATGCGGCCGGTATTTTTGTATTTATTTTAATGATTGGCGGCGCTTTGGGGATGCTGAATGCTACTGGAGCATTTAACGCGGCTATTGCCAGTGTTTTGCGAAAGTGGGGCAACAGTGGTAAGGTTATTATTTTTGTATTTACCTTTATTTGCGGTCTATTATCTACTTCTGCCGGATGGGGCAGTGAGTTCTTTGTCTTTATCCCTGTATTAATTATGCTGTTTATGGCCTTGGGGTACGATGCAGTTGTCGCGGTTGCTGTAACCACATTGGCTACCACCGGCGGGTATGCGTTTGCGCCGATCAATCCTTTTAATGTGGGTATCGCCCAAAACATGGCCGGCTTGCCGATGTTTTCCGGTATGGCTTTTCGCTGGGTAATGTGGCTTGTCAACTTCTTGTTGATTGCTTTTTTCATTTATCGCTATGCGGAAAAGGTGCGGAAAGATCCCACCAAGAGTCTGGTAAGGGACATTGATTATTCTGATATTACCGGTAATGCCGCAGTATTGGAAGATATGAAAATGACCGGACGGCATGTTGGCGTATTGATTACTTTTGTCTGTGCTGTTGGATTTCTGGTATTTGCTTCGATCAAAGGGATGCTGCCTACTTGGGCACATTATTCCGCAATCTTTTTTGCCATGGGCATTGTCGGCGGTATTATCGGTGGCCTTTCCATGGATAGAATGGTTGATGAATACATCAAAGGTGTGCAGCTTCTGGTTTATGCGGCGTTTGTTGTTGGTCTGGCGCGTTCTATCGGCTTGGTTTTGGAAAATGCCGGAATCATGGATACCTTGGTCTACTACCTTGTCAAACCCATTGATGGCCTGCAAAATTCTGCCTATATCGGTGGTATCGCCATGTTTTGGATTCAATCTTTCCTCAATGTTATCATGCCCTCCAATTCTGGGCAGGCGCTGGCCACCATGCCGATTTTGCTTCCCTTGGGTGATTTGATTGGTCTGAATAAGCAAATTACAGTCTTGGCCTTCCAATTGGGCGATGGCATTACTACCGCTTTCTTCCCCACCATCGGCGTTTTGATGGCTGGTTTAACCATTGCCAGAGTTTCTTGGGCCAGATGGATTAAATTCTACTGGAAATTAATGGTGGTTCAAATTGTTTTGGCCATGATTACGATTTGCATCGCGATTGCGATTAATCTTGGCCCCTTTTAAGCCCAAAAACTGTGTATCCTAGATCTTTGAAGCAGATGAGCGGCGGCGAGAGAGGATTTTCTTATCCTTTCTCGCCTTGCCTTTGTGGGTGGCCGGCAGTCTTGCCGGTCTCCGCCAAAGGTAAGGCAAAATGTTAACCATGGAGGTTTCCTTATGAATGTAAACAGAGAAATTAGTAATCGTATTGCCGGTTTGAAAAATAGCCGTATTGATGATTTTTGTCCCGCGGAAGTGGGACAGAGAGATCAATGGTATCAACAGGCTTTTGTTGCTCATGCTGGGCAGCCGGTGGATTTGCAATATGCCTACGGTTTAGCAAATGTATTGCGCAATAAGCGGATTTTAATTCGGGAGGACGATTTGCTGGCTGGTTTTTTTCAACAGTATACCAGCTATGCCACCTTGCCCTTGCTCCCCGAGCAAGTGACGATTACGTATAATGAACGGGTTCCCGGCGAGATGGATTGTGAATTGGAAATTGAGAAAATTATTGAAAAATATCAACTGCCGGAAAATGATTTAAAGCGACAACGACTCAATCATTTTCAGCAGGGCTTCGATATTTGGTTATATAAGCATTTTGAAAACGGCGCAATTATCGTAGATTACCCCCGGTTACTCAGGCTTGGCTTGACTGGTTTGGCGCAGCAATGCCGTGATAGCCAGGAAAATGTGGAGGATGGCCAAGATAAAGCTTCCCGCCGTGGCGCCATGCTGGTCACCGTGGAGGCGGCCATCGATTATGTTGCACGGTATGCCCGGATGGCCGAGGACATGGCAGAAAAAGCCGCTGATGCGGAAAATAAGGCCAATTTAAGCCGCATTGGTCGGGGTTGTCGGCAACTGACCCAGGGGCCACCGCAAACCTTTTTTGAAGCTTTACAATTGATCTGGTTTGTCCAGGAAATTCTCAATATCGAAAGCTTTCCTACCGGAATTTCTCTGGGGCGATTGGATCAATATCTATATGCCTATTATCAGCGGGATCTGGCTGCGGGTTTGCTGGATGACACGATGGCGGAGGAATTGATACAGGCACTGTGGATCAAATTCAGCGCAATTATTCATAGCTACCAAAATGTTACCCTGGGCGGCTATCAACCGGGGGTTGGTTATCTGGCCAATGGTCTAACCTCTATTTGCCTTTCCGCAACCCGCAAATTGCAAATGGAGCAACCGCAAATTTCCTTGCGCTGGCATGAAACCATGCCGGATTCCTTATGGCAAGAAGCTTTAGATACCATTGTTACCGGCACAGGTTTTCCTTCCTTGTTTAATGATCAGGTATGCGTTAAAGCCAAAGAAAAGATTGGTATCGCTACAGAGGATGCTTGGAACTATGCCGTGATTGGCTGTGTGGAGCTGGTTGTTCCCGGCAAGGAATTTTCCCGCTGCGATGCGGTTCGTGTCAATTGGGGAAAGCTTATCGAATTAATGCTCAATGGTGGAAAGCCCAC
>CAYOVS010000037.1:0-8026 GCA_964407445.1 uncultured Peptococcaceae bacterium | reverse complement strand
CCCGGATAGTTCTGTATGTCTTTTGCGTACGCCTCACAAATTAACGGAGATCACCGATTTTCGGCAGTTCTTAAATTGGTATCGGGAGGAATTGCAGGAATGCTGCAAAACCGCAATGGGTTTTTTGGATCTTTTGGGTGGGGTTTTTGCCGAAAACTGGCCAACTCCTTTTACCTCCGTCTTATTTGAAGATTGCCTGCAAAAGGGTTTGGATTTAGCCGGAGGCGGCGCAAAATACAATAATGCACCCTGCAATCTGGCAGGCGTGGCCAGCACCGTGGATTCTCTGGTGGCGATCAAAAAAGCGGTCTTTGAGGATAAAATTGTAACATTGCCCCAGTTTGCTCAGGCTCTTGCAGCAAATTATCAGGGATATGAAGATTTGCGTCATTATGTGCTGCATCAATGTCCAAAGTTTGGCAATGATTTAGAGGAAGTGGATGTAATTTATCAGGAACTGCTGAATGACTTTTTGGATACGGTTGCGGCACAGGGGCAAACCCGTTTTGGCGGCCGCTTTCAGGCTGGTTTGTATAGTGTAGAGGATCATTCTAAAATGGGCGTTTATACCGGTGCTTTGCCCGATGGCCGTCTGGCCGGAACCGCCATGTCTAATGCCGTTTGTCCGGTACAGGGTGCGGACACGAAGGGCCCCACTTCTTTAATTAATTCCATTTTGAAAGCAAATGTCGGCGATGCTGCCAACGGTATGGTGATGGATCTGAAATTTCATCCGGCCTTTTTTACCAAGGAAAGCCATCGCCAGGCATTGAAACTGCTCTTGCAGTCTTATTTTGAGCGGGGCGGTCTGGAAGTGCAGTTTAATGTAGTGGATCGGCAAACCTTATTAGAAGCGCAGCAGCATCCTGAGCAGTACCGGGATCTGGTGGTGCGGGTATCTGGCTTTAGCGCTTATTTTTGCAATTTGTGGAAGAGTACGCAGGATGAAATTATTGCCAGAACGGAATATCAAGGGGTATAGGGACAAGCTAATGGAACAATTAACGGGATTGATTAGTAATATTCAACATTTTTCTGTGGACGATGGGCCGGGCATTCGCACTACGGTGTTTTTTAAAGGCTGCAATTTGCGTTGTCGCTGGTGCCATAATCCAGAAACCTATCATATGGAGCCGGAGCTGGAATTGTTGCAGGAGCGGTGCGTTTCTTGCGGACGCTGTTGCGCCGTTTGTCCGGCGCAGGCGCAAAGTTTGTCGCCTCGTAGGGTTGACCGGCAGCGTTGCCGATTGTGTGGCACTTGTGTTGCGGCTTGCTATCAAAACGCTTTGCGCTTGATTGGGGAGCGGTTGGATGTGGAGCAGCTTTTGGCAGAAGTGTGCAAGGATGAACCGTATTATGGCAATTCCGGGGGAGGTGTTACCTGTTCCGGGGGCGAACCTTTGTTGCAGGCAAATTTTTTGCAGTTGTTTTTGCAGCAGGCAAAGCAGCGTGGTTTGCATACCGCTGTGGATACCGCCGGTTTTGTGCCGTTTTCTGCTTTTGAAAAAGTTTTGGCGGATACCGATTTGTTTTTATTTGATCTCAAGGCGGCGGATAGCTCCTTGCACCGGTGGGCTACCGGTGTGGATAATTGCTTGATTTTGGACAATTTGCATAGATTGTCGGCTTCTTCCGCCACAATTATTATCAGAACGCCTCTAATCTGCGGTGTGAATGCGAAGATAGAGGAAATTGAGGCGATGGCTAAAATTTTACAGCCGCTCAATATCCAAAAAGTTGAACTATTGCCCTACCATAGCTATGGGGTATCAAAATATAAAAGTATCGGTCTGTCAGATACCAATCAGGGGCTTTCTACGCCAAATGGGGAATTTTTGAACCAGGCGGTGGCTGTCTATCAGCGGTATGGGTTACCAGTGTCTTGTAATTGAAAAGCGAAAGGGAGAACACAGAATGTTGGATTTTGCGGATCAAGTTGTGCTGGTGGTGGGCGCCTCTGGCGGTATTGGTACGGTTGTCAGCAAATTGTTTTTGGAGCAAGGAGCGCAGGTGATCAATTGTGCTTGTGATTATCCGCAATCGTTTACTGCTTGCCGGGATATTGGCGAAAACCCGATCAATAGCAAGCTGGATATTACCAAAAGAGAACAGGTAGAGCAGGTTATTGCGGAAATAATTAGCGGCTTTGGCCATTTGGATGTTGTGGTGAATTGCGCCGGTATTTTGCATGCCAAAGTCTTTTTGGAGATCAGTGAGCAGGAATGGGATCAGTTGTTTGCTGTCAATTTAAAGGGAATGTTTTTTGTGTGTCAGGCGGCTGCGCGCCGGATGATTGCGCAAAAAAGTGGGGTAATTGTCAATGTGGCTTCTATATCCGGGCAGGTTGGCGGCGTAATGGCTGGAGCGGATTATGTGGCTTCCAAGGCTGGCGTGATTGGTTTGACCAAATCACTGGCTAAATTTTGCGCTCCCTATGGCGTGAGAGCCAATGCGGTGGCTCCTGGCGCTGTTGAAACAGAGATGTTAAATGTCTATCGTGAACTTACCGGTGCAAGCCAATTTGAGGCGTCTGCCAGAGCGGTGCCGTTACAGCGTTGGGCTCGACCTGAAGAAATTGCTGCGGGCATCTTGTTTTTGGCTTCACCGCAATCCTCTTATATCACCGGTACTTGCTTAAATATAAATGGTGGAGAGTATATGGGATAGGTGTTTTGTTGTTTTTGAATGTGAAGCATGTTTTTACATCTTTTGGGCTAGGAGGTATACTGATGGCGATTGATAAAAATGATTCTTACCGGTCTTTGATTAGAATGGCGCAGACCATTACTTCTTCTTTAAACGATAAGAAAATATTGCAGATTATTCTTCAGGAAACCATCAGTGTCTTGCCTTCTGCTAACGCCGGTTTCTTTTATCTGTATGACGAGCAATCACAAATGTTGCACCTGCGTGCCCGCAGTGGCTTTTTGCAGGAATACTGTGAGGAGGATGATATCTTTCTGGCCCTTGGGGAAGGTATTAGCGGGAAAACCTTTATGCAGGGAGATTCGCTGATTTTAAATGGAATCCAGCAAGTTACTGCCTGTTCCTCTGATATGCGTTCTTGCAATATGGATAATTATCTGATGCTGACCGCAAATCATGCTTTTCCTCGCGGGGTGATTTCCACCGTTTTAAAGGCGCAGGGGAAAGTCCTGGGCGTCATGACCATTGATAATTTTTTTTCGGAAAGAGATTTTAACGAGGATGATTTGGAACTGCTGCAAGCGGCTGCGGATCATGCGGCAGCGGCTATCGTTCAGGCGCGATTGCTACAGCGGGAGCAAAAACATTTGCAGGACTTGGAGGAAGTTAGCCGGCAATTGCAAAAGGAGCATGCATTATTGGAACAAACCGTATCTATCCACAATCAATTGCTGAATATCGCGGTACAAAATGAAGGATTTGATCAGGTTGTCAGTTTTCTTTCCTGGAGTATTGGCTTGCCGATCATTATTTATAATTTATTTTTGAATCCCGTCGCGGTTTCCCGTACGGCAGAGAACAAGCAATTACCGGAGAGAATTATAGAAAAGAGCGGTATGCGGGCTTTGCTTTGCGATTGGCAGCCACAACAATTGCCCTTACCCGAATCAGGCGAGCAGTTGCAGTTGCTTCCCATCACCGGTGCCAACAAGCTTTTGGGCTTTCTTGCGCTTTGGCTGAAAGAAGGGAAGGTTTTAAGCCAGTTGGAAAATATTGTTTTAAACTATGGTGCCATGCTGCTGGCGCTGGAATGGTTAAAGCAAAATGCGATTGTGGAAACCTCTCAGAAACTGCGGGGAGAGTTTCTGCAAGGAGTACTTTGGGGCAATTTGGATACCGGTCTGATGCAGCAAAGCCGCCAGCTTGGTTTTGCGGCAGAGGATTTTTATTGTGTGTTATTGTTGCAGCCGGGGCTTTCTGTGGGGGCAAATAGCTATATGCAGGAGCTGCAAAGCAGCTGCTTACTACATCAAGTGACAGAGCAATTGGATTCTTTGAAACTCAAGGGTATTGTTACCGAAGAAAAGGAATATTATTGTTTGCTGTTGTCTTTTCCTCCCCAGACTGTGGCTGCTGCTGCCAATTCTCTGCATAAATTGGCCGAGCGTCTGCTGCAAATCCATCCTTCTTTTCGTGTTGCGGCAGGGAGGACATACCAGAGCTTAACGCATGTGCGCAATTCTTATCGGGAGGCGCATCAATGCTTGGTTCTTACAGACAAATACTCTCTGAAATCCAGGGTCGTTTATTATGAGCAGCTTGGATTTTTACGCTTGGTATTAAATTCCAATGAGGATGAGGTAAATGCCTATATCAAGGATATGCTGCTGCCGATTATTGAATATGACCGCAAAAAAAGCACCGACTTGTTTGAAACTTTACTAAATTATGTACACTGCAATAAATCTCTTGGCGTTGTAGCGAAAAAATGCATGTACACAGCAATACGGTGTATAGCCGTGTTAAAAAAGTAGAGGAATTGCTGCAGATTAGCTTTGATAATACACAGCAATGGCTAAATATTCAGGCGGCATGCACGATCTATGAGTTGATGGAACCAAAGATAGAAGATTTGCTTCGCAGTTAAGGGAATAGGAATAAACAAAAACTGCAAAAACGGCAAAACGGACTGCGCCAAAAGGGTGCAGCCCGTTTCTTTGTCAGCGATGCTATTATTTTGTAGGTAGGCTTGATCCAAAAGCTTAGTAAGGATATTCCTCGCTGATAAAAGCAATGGCTTCAATTTCAACCACTGCGCCCTTGGGAATGGCAGCCACTTGCACGCAGGAACGAGCCGGCGGTTCCATGGCGAAGAATTCGTTATAGGCTTGATTAATGGCTGCAAAATTGTTCAGATCTGCAACAAAGATAGTGGTTTTGACGATGTCGCTCATGAAAGCACCGGCGCCTTCTACAATGGCTTTGACGTTGTTTAAAGAAGCCGTGGTAGCGGCAGCAGCATCGGTAATTAGTAATCCGCTTTGGGGATCCAGAGGCAATTGGCCGGAAATAAAGAGAAAATTACCTGCTTGGGTGGCTTGGGAATAGGGACCAATTACCGCAGGAGCGTTGGTGGTAGCAATAATTTGTTTTGTCATAAGAAAACCTCCGTTTTGATGTTTGTTATCCTATCTTATCAATGATTATAGCTGTTTTAATAAAGGAAGATTTTGCCAATGCTGCAGATTATAGATTTTTCATGATCTTATTTAGCACAGCTGCGCTTTCTTTGGAGAATTGGTCATCATCCTGCCAATCCCCAAAATATATCGCATCGCCGATGATCAATTGGCGATTTTTTAACCGGATGGGAATAATGGGCAAATGGCAGCGGCTTTGCGGATAGTAAAATTTTTCCAAAAGTAAAAAACCTTGATACAAGGCGCCCATTTCCCCTGTGCTGGTATATTCAATGTCGGGGTAGAGAATAAGACTATCCCCTTGCAGCAGTGCCCGGCGGCTTTGGCTGATGGTCTGAAAGGATTGCTTGTCCCGGTGTACCGGGATCGCCTGCAAATCTCGGGTCATTGCCGCCATGAATGCGGATAGAGGGCGGGCAATTGCCTTTGCCAAAAACAGCGGCCAGCCAAAGCGTTGGGTGAAGGTATAGTTATAATAGTGCTGATAGCAGGTTTGCCGATCGCATAGCAGCGCAAAAATCCAGGGCCGCACCGGAAAGGGCAGCCAGGCCAGAGAAACAATCGGGCCTTTCATGTTAAGGTGACGGCAAAGATATAAAGCAGGTTGGGGCAGCTGCGCTGGCAGCACCACTTGATAACGGCCGCCAAAAATTTGCATCAGACGGCGGCAGATTTTTGCCCAAGGCCCGTAATCCTTCATAGGGTTGCCTGCTGCCCGGCGTTGCGGCGGTTGTGGGGATGGGCAAAAACCCAACGAAGCTGAATCTGATAGCTTAGCAAAGCCAGCAATAAATCCACCATGATTTTGATCCAGGCAACATGGATAGGCAAGCTGAGTTCCCCTATAAATACCAAAGCCCAAGCAAGGAGGAGCTGGCATCCCCACAGCAAATAATAGCGTGGTGCAGAGCTGCGTTTTAAGCGGCCGGAGCCAAAAACAAGACGGCGATTCAAAGTGTAATTGATTGTGGAGGAAGCAATTCTGGCCGGTCCCAAAGCGAAAGCCAAGCGCAAGCCGGTGTTCTGAATATCTGCGAACAAAGAATTTAAAAACAGGAATAAGCCTAAATCCACAATGCCGCTGATGGCGGCGGAAAGGATATATTCCACCAAGCCGGAAATCAGTGCCAAAAAAATGGGCCAGGAGTCGCGTATTGTCTGGTAATGGGAGCCTGCATTATTGTCGTAGTAGATGGTGGAGATGGGAACTTGCTGTAATGCTACGCCCCGTTTGCGCCCTTGGATCAGCATATTGATCTCAAATTCGAAGCGATTCCCCTTTAATTGGCAAATCCAATCCAATTGTTGGTTAGGCAAACCGCGCAGCCCGGTTTGGGTATCGGATAAACTGCTGCCATACAGACCTTTGAAAACGGCGCTGGTTAAATGATTGCCAAAACGGCTGCGCCAAGGCACATCCGGCAAATCAAAATCACGGCATCCCAAAAGCAGCTCATTTTTTTCTTCATCCAGCAGGGATGCCAGATGGCAAATATCCTCGGCACGGTGTTGCCCGTCAGCATCGGCCATAATGACCCCTTGAAACTCTTGCCGGAAATGCTGCAGATAGTAGTTGAATGCAGTTTTAAGCGCTTGGCCTTTTCCTTGATTTGCCTCATGATGCAAAACGGTGCAATATTCCAATGCGGCCAGTCGGTCGAAAATATTTTGAAATTGGCAATTGCTGCCGTCGTTGACAATAATGATCCTTTTCGCTCCGCATTTTGCCAATAGTTCTGCATAATCGGGTAATGAGTCCGGCGGATTGAGCGCAGGGATAACTAGTGCTGCGTTAAAGTTGTTTGTTTGTATATCCATAGTTCCTCATTCAAATTATATTGGGATTTATGAAAGATCCATGTAAACTTCTTCATAATAAAGTATAACATATTTTAGCGGTAAATCAATGGAACCGACAATAAATTCGTTTAAATCTTGGTTTCCTGTTGTAGAGAGAAAAATAAGGATTGACAGTGACGGATTGGTTAAGGTATACTTTATTCGTACAAAAAGATATATCGCTTTGGTTATCCGTACAATAGTAAAATTTCCGAAAGGAAATGACACAAAGCTACAGGGGCTAAGGGCTTTTGCCTATGCCAGCCAGTTGCCGAAATAGCCGCCGCGCCTATAATAATGGTCAGTTTTGCTGACCGTTCTTTGGTGTATTGGAAAAACAGGCTGCAATCGGCATGATTGCAGCTTTTTTGTATTGTGAAAAGAGGTGTGCGGGGTTGCGGTGGTTTTATCAAAAAATGCGTAGTTTGCAAAGGGCACAGCAAGGACAGGCTATGGTGGAAATGGCCTTGGTGCTGCCGATCTTTCTGCTGTTGGTGATGGGGATCATTGAGTTTGGCGTGTTGTTTGGCGCACAGCTTTCCTTGGAGAACTGTGCCCGGGAAGGGGCGCGGTATGCCGCCATTCATGGCAACCAGGCCGATATTGCAGAAAGCGTTGCAGCCTATGTAGGAGATCCGGCTTTTACCACACAGCATAACATCTCTGTAAATTTTTCGCCTGACGGTGCGGTCACGGTTCGTGTCAGCAGCAATATGCAAGCATTGACTTTGGTGGGCAGCCTGCTTTTTCCCGATAATACCAAGACGATCAATGCGGATGTGACAATGAAGGTGGAGTGAAAATGAAAAAACAACAGCCGGTCTCCAAGGTAAAGAGCAGGCTAATAAGATTGCAGCAGGAAGAAAATGGCTCTGTTGCCGTAATTACGGCCTTGCTGATGGTAGTTTTGTTGTCTTTCTGCGCTGCGGCAATGGATTTAGGGATTGCCTATACCGAAGCCTCCCGGCTGCAAACAGCTTTGGATGCGGGGGCGTTGGCTGGCGCCTATCGTTTGCCGGATACTGTGGCTGCCAGAGAAACTGCATTAAACTACCATCAGC
>CAYOVS010000036.1:7992-11320 GCA_964407445.1 uncultured Peptococcaceae bacterium | reverse complement strand
TTTATCAAAATTTCTTTACCTAACTAAATATTTTACTACTTTTTTTAGAAAATTGCAAGATAAGGGAAGAGATTGCTTGCTGCGCTGGATCTTCTGCCTTTTAACCATTTTTCTACAGCATGTAAATATTTGGAATATTTTCCTCAATATTCTGCTGCAAAAGGTCATAGAATATGATAGAATAAAAGAATATCAAAGCTAAAACAGAGGAATGTCTATGGGAAAAAGCAGGCTTGTTCGGCGCAGAAGGTTAAGGCCTATCGCCATTGTGGCCTTGCTGTTATGGATCATGCTGATCTTGCTCTTGGTGGTCGTGCTTGCGCCGCCGATCTGCTTTACGACGGAATATCCGGATGTGCTGGGCGGTACCGTTTCTGCCTGTCAGGTGTATGGAGAGCGGGGCGAATTTTTGCTTTCCGGCGCAGCTGCCGATTTCTTTAGCTTCCTTGGTCAGGATGGCGCTTGTTATCATTTTGTTGCCCCGCGCAATTTGAGCGAGGGCATCCCTTGGATAACGCTGGCAGATGGGGTTTATGCTGTTTACGGCGATGAGGTGCGGCTGAAGGCCGCAGAGACCTATGCCCAGGACGGGTATACCATCACCAGAAACGGCCAAAATCGGCATTGGTCTTTATATAGCGAGAACGGCTATCTGGCTTTGTGCATGGAGACGGTGACGGCGCTGCCGGAGGATGTATATGATGTGGTGATCGACGCCGGCCATGGGGGATCGGATAGCGGCGCGCAAAGCGCCTGGCTGACCGAATCTGTGCAAAATCTGCAATCCGCCACCTATATGGCCCAGTGCTTTTCCGCGCTGGGGCTTAAAGTCAAGCTTACCCGGGACGGGGATTATTGCGTAGGGCAGATGGGAGCAGCTTATGCGGAGATCGATCCTTATTTGCCAGGCGGCCGGGTGGCCACGGTGTATGATAGCCATGCCTGCTATTTGCTTTCTAATCATCTCAATGCCTCTCCTAATGGGGCATCTACCGGGTATCAGGTGTACAGCTCGGTTGCTTCCGACAACCGCTGGGCGGAGCTGACGGGGGCAAAATGGCGGCAGGCGGGGATGTCTCCCAGCAATACTTCCCCGGGTCTGGTGAAACAGGGCACTTATAAACGGTATTCCAAGGATGAGCCCCAAACCAATCGGGATTATTATTACATAATCCGCGAAACCGGCGGTTTGGCGCTGGATCCGGATACTTTTCTGGAGCGTAATCCAGAGCGAAAAGAGGAACTATTTGTCGGTGCGGAGGCTCTTTTATTAGAGTATTGTTTTTTGGATCATCAAGAGGATGCGTTGTTTTGGCAAGAGCATTGGCAAGAATTGGTGGAGGCAGCGGTAAACGCCGCTGTGGAATATTGGCAACTGTGAGGTAATATCATGGGTATTGATCTATCAAAACGAAATTTGGTGCTGCTTTTGTTTCTGCTTTTGGGCTGCTGGCTTTTGGCGGGAGGCGTAGCGATGGCAATAGAAGGCGATTGGCCTGCGGATATGCTAGAGCCCGGTCAAAGCAGCGGCACTGTTGTGACACAGCCGGTCAGCAGCAGCGTCCAGGCTGGATCTTATCAGCTTCTGGTTAGCAAGCAGTATCTTTTGAGTGCGGATTATCTCCCCGACGATCTGGTGTTGGTCGCGGACTACGCCCGCAGCGCCACTGGCATCAAAATTCGCAAAGTGGCCGGAGAAGCTTTAGGAAAAATGCTGGCCGATATGAAAAAAGCCGGGATCAGCGATATTTTTGTCAACTCCGCGTATCGGGATTACAACAAACAAAAGAATCTGTATACCAACAAAGTTGCCACCTATACTTCCCAGGGTTATTCCACCGAAAAAGCTGCTGCTTTAGCAGGGCAATGGGTAGCGGAGCCGGGAACCAGCGAGCATCAGACCGGTTTGGCAGTGGATTTTTCCACCTCCACACTGCGTTACGGGCTGAACAACAGCTTTGCCACTACCACGGCAGGAAAATGGTTGAAGGAAAATTGTTGGAAATACGGTTTTATCTTGCGCTATCCCAATGATAAAACAGATATTACCGGTTATGCCTGGGAATCTTGGCATTTTCGCTATGTGGGCGCGCCCCATGCGGAATATATTATGAAAAATCAGCTGACCCTGGACGAATATCAAAGCGCCTTGCGGCAAAACGGCTATCTGGCCTATGCCGCCTCCGGCCAGGTGTATGCGGTGTATTATAGCTGGTCTGATAGCGGCAATCTCTTTGGCGATACCTTGTTGCAGCTTTCTTTGGCTCGGGCGGGACAAGGGGATTATCTGCTTACCACCGTGCAGCCGGAAGGCGCTTTGCTGGATATTGCTGGTCATTGGGGGGAGGCCTATATTCGCCAATTGGCGGAAACCGGCATCATCATGGGCTATACCGATCATACCTTCCGTCCTAACGCCAATATCTCCAAGGCAGAGCTTACCACGATGCTGGCGCGTTTGCTGCAATTATTGGAAAACCCGGCGGCAATCACCTATGATGTAACCGGGCAGGTGGTATTTACCGATTGCGGAGAAAGCGACTATTATTATCAGGCCATTTGGATCTGTTATGCCGCCGGGCTGTTGGATGCCAGTCTCTATCAGGATAACGGAGATGGCACTGCTCTGTTTTTGCCTGGGGAAATTATGCGTCGCAAGCAGGTAGCCATGATGCTGGCCGGCTTGTTCTCTCAGGAGGAGCTGGAAAAAGAGCAGCATCAGGCCCAATCGCAACCGGCCTTCCCCGATTTGGCCGGTTTAGAAGAGCAGGTGGTGGAAGATATCAATATTCTGGCGACCAAAGGGATTTTGACCGGCGACGGGGCGGGCAATTTCAATCCGGAATCCAATATCACCCGGGCGGAAATCTGCACCATTTTTAGCCGCATTTTGGCTGATTTTAATGTTGGCGGAGAGTCTGCTGTGCCTGGGGACGCCCAAAATTAATTGGGGTAGACCCGGTGGAAGGGCTTTACAAAAAGGCAGGGATATGTTACAATAATCAGGCCGATAATTTTGGCTTATCTGAGAAGAAAGAGGTGACCAGCATGAAAGAGGGTATCCATCCCAAGTATCAGGAAGTGGAAGTGGTATGCTCCTGCGGCGCCCGTTTTAAAACCGGCTCTACCAAAAAAGACATTAAAGTAGAAGTATGCTCCCAATGCCATCCCTTCTACACCGGCTCCAAACGCCTTTTGGTGGAACAGGGTGGGCGTGTCGATAAATTTAAAAAGAAATACGGTCTGTAAACCGATATTTCTTGCCAAACCACTACTGTATGGAAGAATTCAAAAGACCGGCGTTTTGCGCCGGTCTTTTTGTCGTGGG
>CAYOVS010000036.1:0-7892 GCA_964407445.1 uncultured Peptococcaceae bacterium | reverse complement strand
ATAGTGGTCGTGGGATAGTGGTCGTGGGATAGTGGTCGTGGGATAGTGGTCGTGGGATAGTGGTCGTGGATAGTGGTCGTGGGATAGTGGTTGTGGGATTGCAGGAGGAATTGGGCCGGATCAGCCGGTAATTGCTTGCAGCAGCAGGCGAAAGGGGGGCAGGCCGTTGGATAGGGTTTCCGGGTGCCATTGCAGCCCCAAGGCAAAGCGGCTTTCGTCTCTGGCGCACAGCAGCTCTGTAACGCCATCTGCCGTATGCCCCACCGATTGCAACTCCGGGGCGATCCGGTTCACTGCCTGATGATGGTGGCTGTTTGTAGGCAATTGCGCTCCGCCCAGAGCAGCAGCCAGTGGGGGATGGCAAATGGTGACGGTGTGACTGGTTTGCTCTCTGGGCAGGCTTTGGTCATGGTTTAATGAGGGCTGGCCACGCAAGGACAAATCCTGCCACAGGTCGCCGCCTAAGGCGATGTTCAGCACCTGCATCCCCCGGCAAATGCCCAAAATAGGCAACCGTTTTTGCCAGGCTTGCTGTAGCAGAGCCAGCTCAAATTGATCCCGAGTGGTATCGGCAGGCTGGGCCTTTGCATAGGGCTGCTGGCCAAACAGCTCTGCCGCCATATCGCCGCCGCCGGTGAGCAGCAAGCCATCCAGCCGTTCCAGATAGGCTGGGCTAAGCTGCGCCAAGGGAGGCAGCAGCAGCGGCAAGCCTCCTGCCGCCTCGATCTTTTGATAATAGGCCTCCCGGCAGCTAACTCCGGCAAAGGGCAAATCACCGTTTAAGGTGACGCCGATCAAAGGCAACCGCGCCATAGTTGGTTCTCCTGTTCCAAGATGTATTGTAGATCGGTTGGCAGCAAGGCAAGAAACCCAATGCTGCAAGCTCTGCATCCCGTTGGAGCGTCCCCGCATTATCCAAGAGATTGCGGGGAACGGTGCTGTTTTGTGCTCATGATAGTCTGTTCAATGGCTGCTGATACTTTCTCCCGGGGCCAGCACCGCACAATGGGCTTCGGTTTTGTCTTCTATGGCCTGCTGAAACAGCAACGGATCCTGGCTGATGGCGGGGAAGGTGTTGTAGTGCATGGGGATAATGGTTTTGGCCTGTAGCCAATGGGCAGCGGTCACCGCATCCTCCGGGCCCATGGTATAATAGCCGCCAATGGGCAGCAGGGCGTAATCCAGCCGGTAGCGGGAAAGCACGCTTTGCATATCGCCAAAAAGCGCAGTATCCCCAGCGTGATACAGCCGGGTTTTGCCGTCATCAAGAATATAACCGCAGGCCAGCCCGCCATAGCTGCCGTCTGCATTGCGGGAGCCGTGGACGGCCTGGGTCATGGTAATGGTAAATTCGCCAAAATGAATGGCGCCTCCGGTGTTGAAGCCGATGCTGGCCAGTTTGCCTAAGGCCAGATTATCCAGCAGGTCGATTTGCCCGGCAATGGGGCAATCCCGCAATTTGGCAATGTCCAGTGCATCGCCTATATGGTCGCTGTGGCCATGGGTAAGCAAAATCAGTTGAGGGGATAGCTCCTGCCAGCTTTTATGGCATAGAGGGTTTCCGGAAAGAAAAGGGTCGATCACCAGTACCGTTCCCCGGCAGCCGGTGATGCTGAAACAGGCATGACCTTCATAGGTAAGGAGCATTTAAGTTCCCTCCTTTGGTTTTGCCTTTATCTTAGCATACTCCGGAGAAAAAATCAAAAAATTGCCCAAAGAAACAATCCCAGCAGGGCCAAAGCCACCAATAGCGCTGGGCTGACCATCAGCGAGATCAGCAGCAGGGCGGCTACGATTAGCAAAATCAAATCCGAGGTGGTAAAGCAGCGGTTGGCATGGCCTAGCAAGGAACGGCAGCCGCATTTGCATTTTTCCCATAATTCTCCCATATTTCTGCCGCCTGCTTTCGTGAAGATGATAAAATATTATATGCGACCCGGGGTAGAATGTTGCCGAAAACTAGGAGAGAATTATTTTTATTAAGTGCAAGCAAGGTATTATGCAGGGATTGGCAGCTTTTTCCCGAATTTTAAAAATTTAAGAAGCTAATACTGGAAACAAGCAATTGGCAGGAGGAATGAATATGCAGGCTGTGATGTTAAAAGAAGGAATCTATTGGGTAGGGGCCGTGGATTGGAGCTTACGCAATTTTCATGGCTATACCACCAATGCCGGCGCCACCTATAACGCCTATTTGATTGTAGACGAAAAAATTACCTTGATCGACACGGTTAAAGCGCCCTTTGCCGAAGAATTGCTGGCCAGAGTCTCCAGCATTATTGATCCGGCCAAAATAGACTATCTGGTTTCCAATCATGTGGAGATGGATCATTCCGGTTCCTTGCCTGCGGTGTTGGAGCGCTGCCCCAATGCGGAGGTAATCACCTCTGCGCCCAATGGCCTGAAGGGGCTTACGCTGCACTATGGCGAGCATCGTTACCGCCCGGTAAAAAGCGGCGAGACCCTGTCATTGGGCAAACGCAGTCTTACCTTTGTCCAAACGCCCATGGTCCATTGGCCGGATAATATGGTCAGCTATTGCCCGGAGGAAAAAATTCTCTTTTCCAACGATGCCTTTGGCCAACATTATGCCTCCGGCCTGCGCTTTGACGATCAAGAGCCTTTGGATCTGATTTTGGAAGAGGCCAAAAAATATTTTGCCAATATCGTGATGCCCTATTGGAAACAGGCCAAGGCTGCAGCGGAGATTGTTTCCGGTTTGGAGCTGGAGATGATCGCGCCCAGCCACGGGGTAGTCTGGCGCAGCCATATTGAGGATATTTTGGCCGCCTATGCCGACTGGACCAGCGGACATGCCAAAGGGGAAGCGCTGATTGTCTTTGACAGTATGTGGAAATCTACCGAAAAAATGGCGCGCACCATCGAAGAGGCTTTTGTCGCCAAGGGGACTCCGGTGCGCTATTTTGATTTAAAAACCAGTCATATCTCCGATATCATTACCCATGTGCTGGATGCAGAGTATATCGCCGTGGGTTCTCCCACCCTTAACAATGGGATGATGGCTTCTGTAGCGGCCTTCCTGTGCTATCTAAAGGGGCTTTCTCCCAAGGGGCGCAAGGCCTTTGCTTTTGGCTCCTATGGCTGGAGTGGGCAAAGCGTTGGTCAGGTGGAGGAAGAACTGGTCAAATGCGGCTTCGAAATCTGCATGCCAATGCTTCGCCTGCAATATATCCCCACTGCCCAGCAGTTGGCGGAAATTACCGCTGCCGTGCAGGCACTATAAGCCAGGAGCAAAGCCCAGCCGGGTACGGGTATGCTTTGCTGCCGTTTGGCATCCGGTCTTGTTATTTGATGCAACCAATAAAAATGGACTATCGCTATGTTGCGATAGTCCATTTTTGGATGCGCAAATTTGTGGTTCTGATGGCGAGCAGGGGCGTGTTCTTCTACAGCATGCTCCTTGCGGTTGCGATGTTGCCACCAGCCGTAGCATCGGAGCGCGTACTGTGAGCCGCGAAAAGTACAGTTTCGTCTATAAATAGTCGGTGCGGTTTTCGGAAAACATATTTTGCCAGGGGGCGTAAAGATGGCTTTCTAAAAGGTGGCAGGCCTCGGAAATCTTTTTATCCCGAATAGCGTCCAGCAGCTCCAAATGCTGATCAATGGTGCGAAGATCGTTATTGGCCATGGTGGTGGAGATCATCTGAAAGCGATGAATCTTCAGCTTTAAGGTGCTAATGAGTTGCTTTAGAGTTTCGTTTCCCGCATGGTCGATAAACATGCCGTGGGTTTTTTCATCCAAATCCAATATTTCCTGGGTTGTGTAGGGTTGATTGTTGCATACCTTTTGCCGCAGCGCCAGCCAAAGCTGCTCCATATGATCAATTTCCTCCGGACGCAGCCGCTCCGCTGCCTGCTGAATCGCATAGGATTCCAAAACATAGCGCAGCGGATAGATCTCATGGATTTCCCGCAGGGTTACATGTTTGATTTGAATGCCGATGCCCCGGTGTACCTCCACCAGATCCTCGCTGGACAAGCTTTTGATGGCTTCGCGTATGGGCGTGCGGCTCATATGTAATGTGGCAGCTAGCTGGTTTTCGCTGATAATTTCACCGCTTTTCAGCTCGTTATTGATAATCATGTTTTTGATTTTTTCGTAGGCGATCACGTTTTTTTTGGTTTTGCTATTATTGGTCATTTATTGCGAATCCTCCTGCCCTCCCGTTGCTTGTTTTGCGGTGACGGGATGTGCTCGTTGCTGGTAGATTCGTATACAAGTTACGCTGGGGCACGGGGCTCCTGCGGTGGCACTTGTATACAACCAGATAGAGAAAAAAAGTTAGCTTTACGCTAACAGTGATATTGTAGCATCTGTCTAAAGGATTGTCAAGATTTGCAATATAGTATCAAATTGGATTATAGTTATGCTCTTTATTTCCAGTATGGCAGATAATCGTTGCCTTGGCGCAATATAATAATTTTTCTTTTGGATTTTTTGCGGATATGCTTTGCTTTTTGTTGATTTTTGTTTTATGATTCTATTGGAGTGTTTCTTATTCCATTATATTGCGCCAATCGGCTTTATTACACTTCTGTACCGCATTAATCTTTTTATAGCCATTTTGCGTGTTGTCCGAAGGGCACTGCTGTTGATGTTGGTTGTGTTGTCTTGACAACGTTTATTCCTGCAATCCCCCTTTGCTTAGGCGCATTGGTGGGACAATAAACAAAACAGATAGAAGAAATTGAGGATGCCAATATGCAAGCTGAAAGCAAAGCTCCCAGTAAAAATAGGATTGCCTATGAACGGATCAAAGAGATGATCGTGGAAAATAGATTGCAAACTGGGCAGATCATTAGCGAAAATCTATTGGCTTTGGAACTGAATATGAGCAGAACACCCATTCGGGAGGCTATTCGTATTCTTTGCAAGGACGGTTTTTTAGAGATTCATAACGGTGTGGGTATTTATGTCAAGCATATTACGGTCAAAGAAATCAATGATTTAAACGAAGTGCGGGTTATGTTGGAAACGATGGCTTTGACTACGGCGGTAAACAAGATTAAGGCCGATGATATTGAAAAATTGCTGACAGAATGGTATGCTTTGCGGCAAAAGTTGCAGACGCAAGGCGGACAAGCGGATGCACAGATCACTGCGGAGATTTATCGGGTAGATGCCCGCACCCATTTGCTGATCGTCGATCATGCCGATAACGAATATGTACGGGAGCTGTACGAGGATGTGCGCTTAAAAGTGCAGCGATTTCAGCGAATGATTACCAATGCGTTCAATGATGATTTGCAAACTATTGATATGCATATCCAATTGTTGCAATATGTGCAGAATAAGGATATTGACCGGGCTGTGGCAATGCTGCGCCAATATATCTTTGATTCTTTGCAGGTGACCATTAATAATCGGCAAGGGAATATCCCTGTTTTTTAGCAAAGGACTGCAAAAAAAGGAGTTATCGCCATCTGGCGATAACTCCTTTTTGGATGTTGCTGGTTTAGATTGTGTTTAAATAGGTAGATCAGATAACCAGATTTTCACCGAACCATTTTTCGCAAATCTGACCGGCTGTGCCATCATCTTTGATCTGATTGAAGGCTTCTTCGATTTTGGCTTGCAACGCATCATCGCCTTTGCGGAAACCGACTGCCAGCGGCTCACTGCCGAAGTTTTCTTCCAATACTGCAAACTCAAAATCGCTCTTGGTGGTGGATTGGTAATAATAGAAGAATACGGAGTCTACGCAAACCGCATTGATCCGACCATTGGCCAAATCCAGCAGGCATTCGGAGAAGCTGGGATATTTTTTCACTTCGGCAAGAGAGTTCAAAGTGTCAGGATCGCTTTCGATAGCGTCCTCAGAGCTGCTGCCGATTTGCAGACCCAGCACTTTGCCGGCCAAGTCGGCTTTGGTGGTAATTCCGGAGTTGGCCGCAACAACGATGATTTGATCATCGTCCATGTAGGGGGCGGAAAAGTCAATCTGTAGTTGGCGTTCGGCAGTAATGGAAAGACCGTTCCAGATTGCATCGATTTCGCCGTTGTTCAGGCTTAGAACGATACCATCCCAATCGCAGGGGGTCCAGCGCATTTCTATGCCTAAGATTTCGCCGACGGCATTGCCCAGGTCTATGTCGTAGCCTACTACTTCATTCTTTTCATCGCGGAAGCCCATGGGTGCAAAGGTGTCATCAAGACCGACTACCATGTAGCCCCGTTCCTGTATCTTGGTCCAGGAATCATCGGTGCTGCCAGTGTCTGCTGCAGTATCACCAGCGTTTGCGGCAGCGTCCGTGTTGGCGTCGTCTGCGGGAGCCGCAGCTTGCTGGGTGCAGCCTGCAAACAACAAGGCCATGCCCATTAGAACAACGATCAGCAGCAAAAATGTTTTTTTCATCAGATAAACCCCTCCTTTTTCTATAGCTTAAGGACCTCCTCAAGCTGTTTGCTTCTCCAAGGGCAGCTTTTCCTTTCCCAATAGACTACCTGTAAGTAGTGCTGTGATGGTTTTCTGCCGGGGAGGCGCTTCCTTGGTGGAACAATAGTTTCATATTGCTGCTTTTTGAGGGAGCAGCAATTCCAAACACAGGGTACTGAACATAGTAAAACAATCTGCGATGCTATTTGATCCTGTTGAAAGGTCAAAGATGCGGTAACGCTGTTTTTTTGTGAGGTGGTGCTTTGTGATACATATGTGAGAACTTTATGAAATTTCCGACTACAGTTATTATACATCAACTTCTATGCTTAGCACAAGTAAAATATTCAATTATCTGATATTTTTGACTAGTAAAATAAATATTTATTTCGCTGCAAGCTGCCGCAGTTCTTTTTCCTTGAGAATGAATGATAAAGCATCTACCATGATCTGGGCCGCATAGTGGGCTGTCATTTCGCACCAATCGTAGGGCGGTGCTACTTCTACCATATCAAATCCCACCACTGGGCCTTTTTTGGCCACGGCTTCGATTATGGGAACCACATCTTCGTAGAATAAGCCGCCTGCCTGCGGGCTGCCGCAGCCGTTGGCAATAGACATATCCAAGCAATCAATATCGAAGGTGATGTAATAGTTTTTGGCGTCGGGAATCAGATCGCAAACCCCTTGCACGCCCAGCTCCCGAAAATTGCGCGCGGTGATGATTTTGCTGCCGTAGGCTTTGGCGTCCGCAAAATCACTGGGCTTGGAGGAGCCGATGCCGCGAATGCCGATCTGCATCATTTTGCCAACATGCGCCATTTCTGAGGCGCGCCGCATGGGGCTGCCTTGTCCTTCCCAAATGCCACCCGGTGCATAGGTGAAATCCATATGAGAATCAAATTGAATCATGCAAACATCTTCAAAACAATCAAAAGCGCGAATCACCGGGATGGTAATGGCGTGATCGCCGCCGATGACAAAAGGAATAGCGCCTTTGGCCAATATTTTACGCACCGCTGTTTCACAGTTTTTAAAGGTTTGCTCGTGATAGGTATGCATAACGTCAATGTCGCCGCAATCGACGATTTTCCATTGGGGGCCTAAAAAATTTGTGTCACGGATCGGGTCATACCAGCCTTCATAGCAATATCCGTTGTTTAGGGTAGACGCGCTGCGTACGCCGCGGGGGCCAAAACGGCTGCCGGCTCGTACAGCCGAACCCATATCATAAGGCACGCCTAAAATGGCCACGTCTGCATCCAGCTGGTCAATATCCAGACACAAGGGGGCCATGATAAAAGAGGGGATGCCAATAAAGGAATTACGCATCATTTTCTTGGGGTCTTCTGCATAGGGATAATTTCTCATTTCCATAAAGTGAGTACCTCCTGATGTGAATTAGTTGTGTACAGCAAAACCACCCAATGCTTTGGGTGGTTTTGCTGATATGAACATAAAAATAATGGTTTATTTTTTGTTGGAAAGCATTTT
>CAYOVS010000035.1:0-11346 GCA_964407445.1 uncultured Peptococcaceae bacterium | reverse complement strand
GCTGGCAGAGCAGGGAGAAGCCCTTTCCGCCCAGACCCTGCACAAGATTTACTATCAATTAAATAAGGACTATTTTGGCAACGGCATGGTGGTAGACGACAAAATTGCCTGGGAATGGATGCGGATTCCCCATTTCTACCGCGCCTTCTACGTTTACAAATACGCCACCGGCTTTTCCGCCGCCTGCGCGCTGGCCCAAGTCTTGCTGGCGGAAGATCCGCAACAAGCCGCCGAAAATCGCCGCCGCTATCTGCGCTTTTTGGGTGCTGGCGGCAGCGCCGACCCTATCGACCTGCTGAAAGGCGCCGGGGTGGATATGACCCAAGCCGCGCCATTGGAAGCGGCCATGGATTTATTTAATCGCAGGCTGACCCTGCTGGAGAAAGGCTTGGTAGGCAATGGAAAATAGCAACGAAAACCGTTCCCGGGGGCAAAATCGCCGTGAACTCCCCGGGGAGGAAAATCAAACCGGCGAAAAACAATATATTACCGGCAAAAATGCAGTGCTGGAAGCTCTGAAAAGCGGCCAGCCGCTGATCCGGGTGCTGATTGCCGACGATCTGGATCGGCATGTGATCGCCCAGATCAGCCAATTGGCCAGCAAAAAAAATATCCCCTACCGGCAGATGAGCAAGCAAAAGCTGAGCCTGATCGCCGGTGAGAACCATCGGGGCGTAGCGGCAGAAGCAGCCGCCTGCGATTATGTGGAGCTGGAAGAGATTCTGCGCCGAGCGGCGGAACACGAAGCGCCGCCGCTGCTGATGATTTTGGATGAAATCGAGGATCCCCATAATCTGGGCGCAGTGCTGCGCACCGCCCTGGCCGCAGGCGCGGATGGGGTGATCATCCCCAAACGCAACGCCGCCCCACTGAATGCCACCGTCAGCCGCACTTCCGCCGGCGCGGTCAATTACCTGCCGGTGGCTCGCGCCACCAATCTGACCCAGACCATTCAGTCTTTGCAACAGCAGGGGTTTTGGATCGTGGGCGCAGATATGGACGGGCAACCCATGTGGCAGGTAGATATGACCGGACCGCTGGCCATCGTCATGGGCAGCGAGGGCAAAGGACTTGCGCCGCTGATTCGCAAACATTGTGATTTTATCGCCAGCATCCCTATGCAGGGGCAAGTAGGCTCGCTCAACGTATCCGCAGCCGCCGCCATTCTCCTGTACGAAGCCGTCAGAAAGCGAAACCTATAAGCATGAGGACCCCCCCCATCCAAGCACCGCTTCTCCAAAAAGAAGGGCAATCCCCTCAACACGGGCTGCGGCGAGAAAAAACCATCATTATTGCTGCCGCCTGCTATATTGCATTAGTCATCTATTCCAACTTAGGCTCCCTGCGCATTTTAGCGTTGGGAGCTTTGGCTGTGGACGGCGGTTCGCTGCTCTATCCCTTCACCTTTACCATGCGGGATATTCTCCACAAAAAAACTGGCGCCCAATTGACCAAGCTGGTGATTTTGCTTTCCGCCATCCTCAATTTGCTGCTGTTTGCCTTTGTCTGGCTGGTAGCAACCTTGCCTGCCGACCCGGAGGCCGGAGCCCAGCTTGCCTATGGGCAGGTGCTAAACCCAGGCTTTCGCCTGGTAGTCGGCTCTATCGCCGCCATGACCGTGGCAGAGCTAATCGATACCGCCGTATACACTCGGGTGCGCCGCCGCTTTGGCGGGCGCTGCCAGTGGCTGCGGGTGCTGCTTTCCAATGCCATATCCGTGCCTGTGGATACCCTGCTCTTTTTGGTGATTGCCTTTGCCGGGCGCTATCCGGCTTCCGTGCTGCTTAGCATGTTTTGGGCCAATATCCTGATCAAGTACGCGGTATCGCTGCTTTCCTTTGGCGGCGTGTATCTGGTCAAGGAAGACTGCGCCTGAGCCTATTCCGCCAAAACCACGCAAAAGCATCTTATTAATATATTTAAGCAAACCACTGGAAAATCCACGCTCCTTGTGATAGAATAAGTAAAACACTTTATTGATTTAGAGCGATATTTACTGAAATAAGGAGGTATTACTATGTGCGAAACCAGGTTCTTTCTTTGTGCGCATTGCGGCAATTTGATCGGTGTGATTTGCAATGCGGGGGTGCCCATGACCTGTTGCGGCCAGCCGATGAAAGAGCTGATTCCCGGCAGCGTTGACGCCAGCCATGAAAAGCATGTACCCCAGGCAACCGTTGACGGCAATACCGTTACCGTAAACATCGGTTCGGTAGCCCATCCCATGACCGAGGAGCATTTTATCCAATGGGTGTATCTGCAAACCGCCCAAGGCGGTCAGCGCAAATGCCTGCAACCCGGCCAAGAGCCAAAAATCAGCTTTACCCTAGTGGAGGATCAACCCAAGGCCGTTTACGCCTACTGCAATCTTCACGGCCTGTGGAAAGCCACGCTGTAATCTTTTGGCAAAAAGTTCTATCGTTCCTATTGTCAGTCCCTCTTTTTCATGGTAGAATGAAAGCAACCTTATAAAATAACTACATACATGCGCATTGAGACCTGTTGTCGCAGAAAAGAGAACAGGACGAGGGAAAGCGGTGAAATTCCGCTACGCTACCAGCACTGTAAATGTGAGTCTTATCCGAACAGTCTATATTTGACTGCGGAACGAAAGTTCGCCATTGGGGAAACCTGAGAAGGTAGGAATAAGACGCGGATGACCAAAGGCCATCCATAGCATAAGTCAGGAGACCGGCAATGACGTATACCGTGGCGCAAGGCGCAGGCGGCAACTACCCGGAAATATTGGCCGTGGTAATCATTTTGATTACCACGGCTTTTTTTGTGGAGAAAACACGGGGAAATAACGCCGCAAGGCGATGAAATAAAGAAATCAAAATCTTTTGAGGAAAGAGGTATGAGGTTATGACACAAAAAGAACGACGCTTCAAAGCACTACCGGCACTGGCAATCGCATTATTGCTGCTTTTGCTGCTGCCCGGCATGGCGCTGGCCGCCGATTCCATTTATCTTTCCGATTTAACGGCCGCCTATAACGGCAATGGCGCAATCAGCCCAGCCTTTTCCGCTTCTGTGCTGAGCTATCAAATCGAAGCCAGAGCCACCGGAACCATTTCCATTACGCCAACCGCCGCCGAAAACGCCACGATTACGGTCAACGGAGAAGCGGCTACCTCCGGCGTGGCCAGCCAAGTCACCTTATCCTATACCGCTGACAATATCATGGAAATCCCCATTGTGGTCAGCGGTGACAACGCAACCTCATCCACCTATACGCTAACCGTAAGCAATGTGGATGCTTATACGCCGGAGCAAAAATATACGCCGGTGATCACAACACAGCCAAATGAGTTTAAAAGTTATTTTACCGACGAGATAGCCGAGCCCCTAACCATAAGCGCGCAAATCAAAGCGGAGGACGGCACCGTCTCCTATCAATGGTATCGTGAAGCAGACGATGAAACCGCCCCGGGGGTGCTGCTGGAGAACGCTACACAAAGCACCTTCACCCCACCTACGGATGCGGTTTCTGATTATCTGTATTATTGTATCGTCACCCATACGGTGGATGGTATCCCCTATACCGCCCAAAGCGATTTCGGCAATATTCGCATCAACAGTCGGGAGGTTACCAGCCCCAATATTCTCACCCAACCAGTGGGAGCCGACTATATTCTCGGCTCATCACGGGGAATGGCCATGCTTAGAGTTCTTGCCCAACAAACCTGCGAAGGCACAAAAACATTCCAGTGGTACAGCAATACCGTAAGCAGCGTGGAGGGGGCAACCCCCATTGAGGGCGCCACCAAGGGTGGATATACGCCTACGGTCTACCAGGAAGCCAATACCACCTATTATTATTGCATAGTCACCGTCACTCTGCTGGGGAACACCGCCACAGCCACCACGGATATTGTCAAAATCTCCCATATGACGATTTCCGAGGCATTGGGAGCAGACGCCTGGGCAGGCAGCGGCACCCAGGCTGACCCCTATCTGCTGCAAACAGACAAAGATTTTGCTACCCTGCGCAAGCTGGTAAACACCAATGGGGTAACCTTCAGTAATACGTATTTTAAAGTATCCGGCGATGTCACCCTTCCTCAAGATTGGACACCCATCGGCGCTAAAGGCGCTGCCTTTGGCGGTATCTTTGACGGCGATGGGCATACCATCACCTTTGCCAACGGCAGCCTTCCCCTCTTTGGCTATGTGGCTGGCGGCACCATCCAAAACCTGAACATTTATGGGCCTTTTATCAAGGGATATGGTCTGGTCAACAACTATTCCGTAGGGTACGGCAGTATGACCATTGATAATGTGACGATCAAAAGCGGCTCCATCATCAAATTTTCCGGATTTTTAGGCGGTTACGCCTCGGGAAGGGATGCGGTTACCGTGACCAACTGCACCATAGAAAGGGACGTCAAAATCGGCTATGACGCGGAGACCAGCGCCCCCAGCAATATGGAAAAAATCGGCTCCTTTGGCGGTGATTTTAACGGCTCTCTCACCAATTGCGTTAGCTACGCCACCGTTTACGGCACCAATTATGTCGGCGGCATCGTAGGCGGCAAAGGGCAAACCATGGGTCCCTACACCATCTCCAACTGCGCGTTTCATGGGCAGATCATCGCCACCGGCAAATTCGTCGGCGGCATCGCCGGCGGCGGCTACAGCGGCACCGCCTGGGGCGTGGCCAGCGCGCCCAACGGCCCCTGCGCAAGGATCTATAACTGCTATGTGGACGGCACGATCACTGGCGGCACCTGCGTTGGCGGCATTTTCGGCGGCGAAGAGGGCAGCGTCCAATGCTGGTCAAACGGCCCCGGCTATATCCAAAACAACTTCTTCTGCGGCACGGTGGCCGCAACCGGCGAAAACGCCATCCCCGGCGCAATCATCGGCTATATGAACTCTCTGAATATGTATAATTTCATCGATCATAACTATTATTTAGATAGCTCCGCCACCCAGGGCATCGGCGGCGCCAAATATGTGGACACCAGCTATCCCACCCCCACCGAAAAGGATGGAACCATTTATTGTGATACCAGCACCTCGCAAACCCGTCCCCACGGCGCTATGGGCAAAAACAATCATAATAGAACCGATGATCCGCTGGGGGTAGACGCAGACAAGCTGACTAGCGCAGCTACCGCCGCACAATGCGCGGATGGCACCATCACCAAGCTGCTGAACAGCGGCGCTGGCACCAATAACAACTGGAAGCAGGGCGCCACCATGCCCAAGAATATTTACACTCCGGCAGAAGCCACCTTCACCCCTGTGGTCACTGACACGCTGGCCACAACAACCGTGGACGTAAACGCCATTAACCAGCTTCCCAGCGATGCGCCACTCACCTTCCATGCCACATCCGGTAACAGCAATGTGAAACAGGCGCAGCTGTCCTTTGCGGTCAATGCCTTTGCCGCCATGCTAGCCAACGGCGCGATGGGGCTTACCGTCGCCACCGACATGGCGGAGGTGTCACTGGATGCAACCGCTTTAGCGGAGATCGGCAAAGAAACCCGCTCTAAAGAGCTAAATTTAACCGTTGCCGCTTTAGAAAGCAGCACCAATCCCGGCGCCTCCGCCTTGCTGGCCAATGGCCGTCCGGTTTATGATATCAGCATGACCGCAGGCCGCGCAAGGATATTTGCCAACCCGGATAATCAAGGATCGATCACAATAAAGATTCCTTATACGCTGCAAGCCGGAGAAAGCGCAGACTATCTGGATGTGGTCTATCTCAACGCGACAGGCCAAAAGGTATCCGTCGACTTTACCTATGCGGAGGGCTATATCACCTTTACCACCAACCATCTTTCCCTCTACGCCCTAGATATGGTGCCGGCACGGATGGCGCTGACCCTAACCTCCACGGCAAGCCAATATTGTCCCGGGAATACCGTAACTGGCGAGCTATGGGTATATGCCTTGGCCGATAACACCGTATACGGCAGCATGCAGGCCACACTAGAGTATCACAGCGGGATGTTTGACGCGCCAGAGCTAACCAATCTGCCAGCAGGTTTTACCGCCAATAACGGCAATATTGTCTACACGCCTTCTGCGGACAGCCTGACCATTGGAACCGCCGGCATAAAGCTGGCAGATGTAAGCCTTACCGTAAAGAACGGAGCGCTTAGCGGCGAAAGCACACTGGCAGTTAAAAACGCGGTATTTGTCCAAAAAGGCACCAGCAACGAAATTGATGCGATATTGGACAGCAAGACGGTTACAGTAAAGGGCTATACCGCCGCACTGCTGGCCACCTATGCCGGGGCGCCCGCCGAAATGCAGGTACTGCTGGTGCAGGACGACAGCCTGACAGCGGGACAGATCTATCAATACAATAGTGGATCCCCGCTATATTATTCCGCGGCTTATCAGCGGTATGTGGCCTTCGTGCCGGCGGCGGATACACTCACAGAAGCTCTGGGCAAGCTTGCTCTTACCAGCGGTACCTTGACGGCTGTGGGAACGGACGGCGATGTAAACAGCAACGGCCGATTCAATATCGGCGATGCGCAGATGGTTTATGATATTTACAATAACAGCCGCACTGCGGAAACCTCAGATCTGACACGCTTTGCGGCGGATGTGAACGGCGATCAGACCGTGTCTGTGCAGGATGTGCAGGTTTTGGTCAATCAGATACTGGGTATTGTGATTCAGCCATAAGCCAAGCTTCTATATCACAAGCTTCTATATTAATTGATTAATTGTAAAAAGGAATCCTGTCTATGTTTCTACAGACAGGATCCCTTTTTTCATAGTAGCCATATTTATTGATACGGTTTGAGCAAAACCGGATTCTCGGCGATGATTTTATCGACGATTTCTTTTCCCCGGCGGCAATACGCATCCAGTTCCTCCATATCCGGCACCAAAAAGAACATATATGCCTTGAAGATGATATCCGGGATATCCAAGCTCAACCCATCCGCATGGGGGAACATCATCAAAGCCCGTTCCACACTGGGAGCCACATAATTGCCAAAAAACTTGGTATCTGCCGCAGTATAGTGCAGACCACGTTTTTGATTGATCTTTTCGGCGGTTTCCGAGCCGGAATTCATCAAGGCTTCCAGAAAAATATCTTCCTCCAGCATATCCTTGTAAAAGCTGAGATAATACGGCGAGGACAAAATTTGTTGATTGAGCCGGATCAGCACACAGGCATGGAGCACCGGGTCGTTTTCGCTATCAATATATTTGACAATATAGCTGCGCAGATTGACCAATTGCTTTTGCAGGTAGGTGAGCGCCATCGTCCGTTTGGTGCCAAAATGATAGACCACCAACCCCAAGCTTACGTCAGCTTCTGCGGCGATTTGTCGCATGGTGGATTTATAGTAGCCCTGCTCCAAAAACAACTGGATGGCTACATCCAAAATTACATCTTTTTTATTGGGAGACAGCTCCATACGCATACCCTTCTTATCCAAAATAAAATCTTATACAAGTATAGCAAACAAGCTGCAAATATTCAAGCGAAAAAAACCTTGACCGGATACCCTCTTAAGTGCTAACCTCTAATTTAGCGGAAAAAATCTCTCGCAGCCGGGGCAAAACCGGCGGCTCCGCCTGTGCGCCGGTATGCACCACCAAACGGGCGGGACAGAGATTGAGCAGATTGGTAATCAAGATATCCTCAAAACCCTGCAATCGGCCGCCCTCCAAAGGGAATAACCGGCCCTGACTGACGGTGCAAATATGATATACGCTGCCTTTTTGCAAAAAGACATGCAGCTCGCCGCCGCTGGCCCCATTGGGACATTGCAGCCTGCTTTGCAGCAAAGCAATATATTCTGCCTGCTCGGCATCAGCCAGCAAACTATCCGCGGCACAGCGCAGCATCCCCGTCAAATATTGCCCGTAGCCGGGCAACCGAAAACGGCAAAAGCCCTCCACCGAGAAAACCGACCACTGCGCCAGTTCCTGCTGCAACAGCAAGCTCAGATTCTGCAATCGGCAGGGCCCGGAATAGTGGGGATCGTGAAAAAGGTCCTCTGTCATCAGCAAAACGGCTCTCTCTACCAGCGGCGGATATTCCGCCGAGGAAAAAGCAGGAAACAGCCGATGCAGCCCCCGCTGCAACAACATTTTCTCTCGTAAAGAAAAGATTTGCACAGCCAAAAGATAGCTTTGGGCAAGGATGCTCTCGCAATCTTTGCCAATCAATCGATTTTCCAGATAAGGCTGCCCATCAATCAGAATATTTTCCATAGCGAACCCCGGCAAAGATCAGTTGCTACTAGTATACGCCGGCGCTGCAAAAATATTTGCCAAAAAAACTTGACTGAACTGACCTATAGTGATATAATTTTTTAGGTAAATCAAGTAGAAGTTCCGCTTCTCACCTGAGGGCATCGCGCTCGGGTTCATATGGCAAAACCCCTTCGCGGGGTTGTGCTATGGGAAGCGGCCTGCATGGCTGCTTTTTTATTACGGAGGTGAATAGGATTAAACAGTTACGCATTAACGAAGAGATCAGAGCCCATGAAGTGCGCTTGGTGGGCGAAGCAGATGAATCCGAGGTGCTCAGCGCCAAGGACGCTTATATGCGCGCTGTAGAAAAAGGCTTGGATCTGGTAGAAATTTCTCCCAACGCCAAACCGCCGGTTTGCCGCATCATGAACTACGGCAAATATCGTTTTGAACAAAGCAAACGAGAAAAAGAAGCCAAAAAGAATCAACGGGTTACCCAAATTAAAGAGGTAAAATTTCGCCCCAATATCGAAGATCATGATTTTGATACCAAGGTGAAAAATGCCGAGCGATTCTTGGCCGACGGTGATAAAGTTAAAGCGACAGTGATGTTTCGTGGCCGCGAGATCACCCACCAGGAACTGGGACGGGAACTATGTCAGCGGATGACAGAGCGTTTGGCAGAAATTGCTTCCGTAGAAAAGCAACCAAAGGTAGAAGGCAAAAACATGATTATCATTTTTGCCCCACGCCAAAATAAATAACAATCGTTAGGAAAGAGGGAAAACCATGCCTAAAATGAAAACCAATCGCGGTCTCGCGAAGAGAATCAAAGTTACCGGCAGTGGCAAATTTAAACGTCATCATGCCTTTGCAAGTCATATTCTGGGCAAAAAGACCGCCAAACGGAAACGCAATCTGCGCAAGGACGCTATTGCAACCAGCGCCGATAACAAGAAAATGCGTAAAATGCTGCCCTATGCATAGTATTTATCTTAATTTCTAATCTGAAAGCGAGGATCAAGTCATGACCAGAATTAAACGAGGCGTCACCCGCCATCAACGTCATAAAAAAATCTTAAAATTAGCAAAGGGCTATCGTGCGTCAAATTCCAAGCTGTTTCGCGTAGCAAACGAGCAGATGCTCCATTCCATGTACTACTCCTTTGCCCATCGCCGCAAAAAGAAAGGCGATTTCCGCAAATTATGGATTTCCCGGATCAATGCCGGCGCCAGAATCAACGGCCTTTCTTACAGCACCATGATCCATGGTCTGAAAAATGCCAATGTTGACGTAAACCGCAAAGTTTTGGCCGATTTGGCTGTCAACGACGCGGCCGCTTTTGCCGAATTCGCCAATTTGGCCAAGGCCAATTTATAAACTGCGCTTTCGCAATCCTGCATCCTTTGTTTGGACAAGCTGCCGATTGCGAAAAGAGCACATTCTTCTCCAAAAGCAAGGGCGGTAGGGTACCGCCCTTTTTTTTATCTGCGAGGTATCTTTATGGAACTACCGATTATCAGCTCCCGTGACAATCAATTTTTAAAGCTGGCTCGGGCTTTGGAGCAAAAAAAAGTCCGGGAGCAGCAGGGTCTGTTTTTGGTGGAGGGCGTGCGGCTGGCAGAGGAAGCGCTGACGGCCGATGTGCACCTGTCCTTTGCCCTGTTTGCGCCGGAAGCATTGGCCACCCCCCGCAGCAGCGCCATAGCCGCCGCCTGCGCAGCCGCCGGGACGGATTGCTTTCAGGTGCGGGAAGCTTTACTACAGCAGATCAGCCAAACACAGCATAGTCAGGGCGTGCTGCTGGTTGCCCAAAAAGCCCCGCCGATCCCCCCGGAGCAATTGCCCCAAGACGGCTGCCTGCTGGTGCTGGATCGGCTGGCCGACCCGGGCAATCTGGGCACCATCCTGCGCACCGCCCATGCCGCCGGGGCCAAAGGGGTCTTGCTCACCCCCGGCTGTGCCGACCTGTATAATCCCAAAGCCGTGCGTGCAGCCATGGGCGCGGTGTTTAAGCTGCCGGTGCTGGCCTGCGCCACAGAGGTGCAGGCGCTGACCCTGCTGCAAACACAAAACCGCCACATCTATGCAGCAGCGGCCGGGGGCGAGGATCTGTTCCGTCTGCCCCGCCTGACCACACCAGTAGCTTGGGTGCTGGGCGCGGAAGCCGATGGCGTCAGCGATTTTTGGCTGGCAGCCGCCCACAAAAAAGTGGGGCTGCCCATGACTGCGGGGGCGGAATCCTTGAACGTAGCGGCGGCGGCAGCGGTGTTTTTATACGAGACAAAGCGCAGCTATGAATACTAAAGCCGCCAATCCTTTCCCCTATTCCATCGATAATAAACGCTATCATACCCTGGCTTATCAGCGCAAAAGCCAGGGTTGTTTTGTTGCCAAAGCTGCTGTGGACGCCGGCTTCACTTGCCCCAATATCGACGGCAGCCGGGGACGGGGCGGCTGTCTCTTTTGCCGGGGCGGCAGCGGCTATTTTACCGCACCTCCCTCCGAAACGGTCACCCGGCAATTGCAAAAGGAGCTGTGCCGCCTTGGCGCCGCCCATCCCAACGCCGCCGTCCATGCCTATTTTCAGGCGCACACCAACACCTATGCACCTCTGCCCCGCCTGCGACAGCTCTATGAGGAAGCCTTGGCGGTAGAAGGCATCACCGGGCTGACCATCGCCACCCGCGCAGACGCCTTGCCACCAGAAACCCTGGCCTATCTGGCGGAGCTGGGGCAGCGTGTCCCTCTCCGGGTAGAGCTGGGTCTGCAAACGATCCATGAGCAAACCGCCCAAAGGATCAACCGGGGGCATGATTTTGCCACTTTTTTAGCAGGATATCAGGCGCTACGGCAACACAAGATCCCTGTCTGTGTGCATCTGATCGACGGCCTGCCCGGCGAAACCCGAGCCATGATGGCGGAATCCGCCCGGCAAGTGGGCCTTTTGCAGCCGGATGGCGTCAAGCTGCACCTGCTGCATGTATTGGAGGATACCCCTCTGGCCGATTGGTATCGGCAAGGCCGTTACCAGCCCCTTTCCCTTGCCGCGTATGTGCAAATCATCGCCGACCAGCTAGAGCTGCTACCCCCTGCCACCGTCATCGAAAGAATCACCGGCGACGGCGACAAACGCTATCTGCTGGCTCCACTGTGGAGCCGTC
>CAYOVS010000034.1:0-11376 GCA_964407445.1 uncultured Peptococcaceae bacterium | reverse complement strand
CCCCCAGCCCCAAATAATTTTCCCGCAGCCAATAGGCCTGATTGTGGCGGCTTTCATAGCCGGAGCGGGCAAAGTTGGCGATCTCATAATGATGAAAACCGGCCTGCTTGATCCGGCGGATGGCATATTCCAGCATATCGGCGGACAGATCCTGATCGGCGGCGGTCAGCTCCCCCGCTGCCGCCAGACGCCCCCAAGGGGTGTTGTCCTCGATGGTCAGCCCGTACAGGGAAAGATGCTCCGGTTGCAGGGATAGCGCCGCTTCCAGATCCGCCTGCCACTGGGTCAGGGTTTGCCGGGGCAAGCCGTAGATCAGATCCAGCCCCAGATTGGCAAAGCCCGCCTGCCGGGCCCAAGCCACCGCCTGCACGGTTTGCGCCGGGCTATGTCCCCTGCCCATGGCTTGCAGCAGCGCCGGGGAAAAGCTTTGCGCCCCCAGAGAAAGCCGGTTCACCCCAGCCTGCCGCAGCGCTGCCAAAGCAGCGGCGGTGACCGTTTCCGGGTTGGCCTCCAAGGTAATCTCCGCCGCCGGGGGCAGCTTTTGCAGCAGCGCCGCCACCGAGGCGGCAGGCAGCAAGGAAGGCGTGCCGCCGCCAAAGTAGATGCTGTTCAGCTCCTGTAGATCGGCCTGCTGCTGCCAAAGCGTCAGCTCCTGTTCCAGTAACGCCGGATAGGCGGCCAGCGCGTCCCCATCCCGGGCAGTAGGAAAGGAAACAAAATCGCAGTAATTGCATTTGCGCAGACAAAAGGGCACATGGATATATAAAGCAGAAAACCGCATTACTCCTCCACTTCCAATACCGCCATAAACGCAGATTGGGGAATCTCCACATTGCCCACCTGCTTCATCCGCTTTTTCCCCTCTTTTTGCTTTTCCAACAGCTTGCGCTTGCGGCTGATATCGCCGCCGTAGCACTTGGAAATAACATCCTTGCGCAGGGCCTTTACCGATTCTCTGGCAATCACCTTGCCACCAATGGCAGCCTGCACCGGGATCTCGAACATTTGCCGGGGGATCAGGCTGCGCAGCTTGGTCACCAGCAGCCGTCCCCGGCCATAGGCTTTATCCTTGTGGACGATCACCGAAAGCGCGTCCACCACCTGATCGTTGACCAGAATATCCAGCTTGACCAGCTCGGATTTTTGATACTCGGAAAGCTCATAATCCAACGAGGCATAGCCCCGGGTGCGGGATTTGAGCTGATCGAAAAAGTCGTAGATGATTTCGGATAAGGGCAGATCATAGAGGAGCATCACCCGAGTGGGGGTGATATATTCCATATTGAGGAACTGCCCCCGCCGCTCCCGCACCAGCTCCATAATGGCGCCGATATACTCGCTGGGCGACATGATGGTAGCCTTCACATAGGGCTCCTCGATATACAGCAGATTGTTGGCAGGAGGAAGCTTAGAGGGGTTGTCTACATAAACGATCTCGCCGCTGGTCAGGGTGGCCCGATAGTTGACGGAGGGGGCGGTCACCAGCAGATCCAGATTATATTCCCGTTCCAGGCGCTCCCGGATGATCTCCATATGGAGCAAGCCCAAAAAACCGCAGCGGAAGCCGTAGCCCAAGGCCGCGGAGGTCTCGGGTTCAAACTTCAGAGAAGCGTCGTTCAAACCCAGCTTGGATAAAGCATCCTTCAAATTGTCATACTCATTGTTTTCCACCGGATAGAGGCCGCAATACACCATAGAGGTGGCGGGACGATAGCCGGGCAGGGGGAAGGGCGCCGGATTATCCCCGTCGGTGACGGTATCCCCCACCTGGGCATCGGCCACGTTCTTGATGCTGGCCGCCAAATAGCCTACCTCCCCTGCGGCCAGCCGCTCCACCGGCTTGACCGCCGGGGTGAACACGCCCACCTCGGTGACCTCCATCACCTTGCCGGTATTGAACATTTTGGCCCGCATCCCTTTTTGGATATGGCCGTCCATCACCCGGAAATAGGGGATCACCCCCTTGTAGCTGTCAAAGTGGGAATCGAAGATCAGCGCGGTCAGCGGGGCTTGCGGGTCGCCAATGGGCGGCGGGATTTTGGCCACGATAGCTTCCAAAATTTCCTCCGTGCCCACGCCGGTTTTGGCCGACGCCAAAATGGCGTCATGGGCGTCTAAGCCGATCACGTCTTCGATCTCCTTGCGCACGCCCTCCGGATCTGCGCCGGGCAGGTCGATTTTGTTGATCACGGGGATGATCTCCAAATCATGCTCCAAGGCCAGATACACATTGGCCAGGGTTTGCGCTTCGATGCCCTGGGCAGCATCCACCACCAGCAAAGCGCCTTCGCAGGCCGCCAGCGAGCGGGAGACTTCGTAGTTAAAATCCACATGCCCGGGGGTGTCGATCAAATTTAAGATATAGTCCTGGCCATCCTTGGCCCGATAATTGAGCCGCACCGCCTGAAGCTTGATGGTGATGCCCCTTTCCTGCTCCAGCTCCATAGAATCCAAGACCTGCTTGGTCATATCCCGGCTGGCCACCGCCCCGGTGTATTCCAGCAACCGGTCGGCCAAGGTGCTTTTGCCGTGGTCGATATGGGCAATGATGCAGAAATTACGAATTTTTTCCATTATAGAACAGTCTCTCCTAACCTTTGCAAACTTTTTTCTTGCGTAATTTTTTGCCAAACTGATTGAAGATCAGCGTACATTCCTCCATTTTCATCAGCCAAGCCAAACCAAAGAACACTACTACGGCCACACCAACCGCTACGCCTAAATTGATCATCTGGATCAGCTTGCTAGCCATCCCCAAAAGCCGCTCGCACAACAAATTGGCGCCCCAGGCAGCCAAGCCCATAAACAAACAGGCCGCCCCGGTTTTGCACAGGGAGATCAAAATACGGCGAATATCCATCTGGCCGATTTTGAGCCGGAGGAAAATAAACAGCAGCAACGCCTGCACCAAACCGGCAATGGAATTGGCCAAAGCCAGACCCACATGGGCAAGGGGCTGGATCAGCAGCAGCGAAAACAAAATATTGCAGGCAATGCAGGAAACGCTGATGATAACCGGCGTTACCGTATTTTGAATGGCATAAAAGCCCCGCAACATCACCTGCACCACCCCGTAGCCCACCAAACCGATGCAATAATAGAGCAAGGCCTCCCCGGTGAGGGCGGTATTGGCGGCGGAAAAGGAACCCTTGAACTCAAACAGCAGCCGGATGATCGGCTCCCGCAGCACCGCCAGACCTACGGCAGAGGGGATCAGGATAAAGGCCACCGAGCGCACCGCCAAGGAAAGGCTGCGCTTATACGCATCCATTTCTTTTAAAGCAGCCTGCCGGGTGAGGGTGGGGAAAAAGGAAACGGCAATGGCCACCGCAAACACGCCGATGGGCAGCTGCATAAAGCGGTTGGCCATGCGCAAGGCGGTGTACACACCCCCGTCCAGGCCGGTAGCCAGCTTTTGGGTAACCAGCAGATTGATCTGGCTGACGGAAAGGCCGATCAGCGCAGGCACCATCAGCGCCACCAGCTTATGCAGCCCGGGATGGCGGGTATCCAAAGTAAAGTGAAAGCGAAAGCCCACTTTTTTTAATGCGGGAACCTGCACCAGGAAGAACAGCAACGCGCCTATCAACACGCCGATGGAAAAACCGGCAATGCCGTAGCCGGGGAAACGGCTTTCGATGGGGCCAGCCAAAAACGCGCCGAAAAAGACGATGACCAAATTATAGAGAAAAGAGCCCATCGCCGGCCAGAAAAAATGCTGATTGGCGTGAAGAATGGCCATGGCAATGGCGGACATGGCCATCAAAAGGGCTTGTACCAGCATCATCCGGGTGAGCACTACGGTAAGCGCCATCCCCTCCGGCATGGAAAAATCGGTCAGCATTTCCATCAGCGGCTGGGTAAAAATCATCGACAAAACCACACCCACGCCCATCAGCAACAAGATCCAGCTGGTAAAAATGCTGGAAACCTGCCAGGCATCGTCCTCCTGATTGCGGGCCAGATACGAAGCAAAAACCGGGATAAAGGCGGAGCTCATGGCGCCGCCGATCAGGATTTGATACAGGGTATCGGGGATGGAAAACGCAGCATTGTAGGCGTCGGTAACAATGCTTTGGCCAAAAATATTCATCATCACCACGTCCCGCACATATCCCAGCAACCGGGACAGGACGTTGACGACCATCAAAAATCCGGCGGTGCGGATAATAAAGTTTTGATCTGTTTTGATCAAGCCGGCATCCCTCCATTCTTATTCTGCTCCTGCCGTTGCTTGCCGTAAAAAGCGCAAACGAACCTATCGTAAAATTATATCACACTTTGGCAACTTTTCCATGGTGTTTTAAAATTTATTGTCCAAGGCCTACCCCAAAAAAAGGGGAATTTTGCCCCGGAAAACAAAAAGGGGTATCGCCAAAAAATGCGATACCCCTTCTCTATGAAATCTATCTTGTGGCCAAGGCCAGGGCGCAGCAATCCAGCGCAATTTACCGGAGCGTTGCTTGCGCGGTAGGCCAGCTTACGCTTGGGGTGGGTCTGGGCGCTGGCCTTCCGCCACGCCATCCGCATACCCCTCTAGGCTATCGCCTTCGTCCCCGTATTCATACTCCTCTTGGCTATCGCCTTCGTCCCCGTATTCATACTCTTCCTGGCCATAGCCTTCGTCCCCGTATTCATACTCCTCTTGGCTATCGCCTTCGTCCCCGTCTTCATACCCCTCCTGGATATCGCCTTCGTCCCCGTCTTCATACCCCTCCTGGATATCGCCTTCGTCCCCATGCGCATCCGGGCTATCGCCTTCATCCCCACGCCCCTCTTCGTCCATAGCGGAGGGCGTAGATAGCTGCTTTTCTTTTGCGGGCTTGCCGCTAATCAGGATCCAATAGTTGAGCGCACTCCAAACCAATAACGTACTGATAATATTTCTTTCGCTCCGATCCAAAAAGAGAAAGACAACCAGCAGCCAAATTATCAGCGCATAGAGCAAAGTGATCTTGAGCGCTTTGCGGTGAGGCAAGGACTCTTTTCGGATGACATAGCGGTATATAGCAATAGGCAAGCAACAGAAAAAGATGCAGATCGCCCACCGCAAAAACTTTATTTTGCCTACCGGTGCAGTAGTATTGCTCTCGGATGGCAAATCAGACTGGGTCTCCCCGGAGGCAAGCTCTTGTTGCTGGGCCGTATCTATTGGCGCCATCGCTTCCTCTTCCTGTGTAATGTACAGGTTGGCGATGATTTCCGTCAGTCTATCCTCCATTTCCCTGGTCAGCGTCGCTTCATAAGAAAAAAGGCCAATAAAAATATGTTCCGCATTGCAAACCGTATAGTACTGTTTGTGAGGACCGCTTTCACCGCCTACGGCGTCTAAAATAATATACGGAATCCCATTTTTCTCAACAAGATCATAATTGACATATTGGGATATCGCGGCTGCATTCTCTTGCTGCGATACGTCTTCGGTCAGGCTGAGGCACAATTCCGCGTGTTCCGTCAACTCCTGTTCCGTACAATCGACGAAGTTTTTTAGTAACTCTTCTGGCGCTACAGGGAAGGAGACGATTGAAATAAGACAAGAGATATCCCCACAGAAATACATCAGATAAGCGTTATTGCTTTCCAGATACTCCCGTATCTCCTGGCTGCTTCTTTCTACTATCGCCAGAGTCGGATCGTCCTCCGTCATATCTCTGGTAAAAATGATACCGTCATCCGGTATGGTTACTTCCATCTGTAAATCTGTCAATTGGTAGGTTGCTGCATAGCCCGGCGTGGCCAGAGCGAGTACGACAACCAACAGAACCAGAGGAAACAGCAAAAGCTTTGTTGTGTGATGGCGCATTTTTATTCTCCTTTGTTTCAATGTGGTGTGGCCATAGCGGTATGGATTCCGCAATTTCTGCCGTGCAAAAACAGATCCGGTATAATCGTCGCATTAATCAGAATATATACAATAAAATATTATCACATAAACGCCAGATTCACAAGCAAATTTTTCTGTTATTTCACTGAAATAGCAAGCGCCCCCAAAGGCACACGCCTGCAATTTACAGGTGTGCTGGCCTTCAAGGGCGCATTTTTCTTAAAATCGGTGCATGGAATCCATGGTTTTTGCAAGAGACGCGGCAGGCGCAACGCGCTAAGGGGTGACCGGATGGGCATCCCCCTGCCGCAGCAAGGCCTGATAGCATTGTTCCAGCCTTTGGCGCAGGGCGGGAGGCAGAGGATTGGTTTCCAGTTGCAGCCCGGCGGGGCTGCGGCGATTGCGAGCGCCCAGAAAAACGCCCCCCAAAAAGGTGGCGCTATCATGCCATTCTCCCCGCAGCGCCGCCAAAAGAGACAACGCGCCGGAGGACAGCGCCGGCGCCACATAAGGCTTAAAGCCCATCTCCCGGCTACGAATATTGGCATTCACCGCCAAAGCAGTCAGCTCCCGGGAAAGGCTGTCGTCGTAGGCCGTGAGGGAATTGGCGATCACCAGCTCCTGCCCATGGGGGCCATAGGCGCGTCCGTCCTTTAGATACGAAGCAAAGCGGGAATCCTTGTGGGCATAATAGGCCGCCCGGGCATGCATCACCCCCAGGCCAAAGCCCTCCACCTGCTCCGGCAGCAGGCCTAACCCGTCAAACGCCCCTGCATCGTTATAGTTGCTGCTATAAAAGGCCTCCCGGCACAGCAGATCCACCGGGTCGCTGACCACGGCAAACAGCCCGTCAAAGCGGCATTGCCGGGCTTGCCGGGCATAGTCCCGGATGATGGCGGCGTTTTTTTGATACTGGGCCAGCCGCACATCCCCCTTTTCCGACAGCGGCGGCACCCCGGCGGAGGCGCAAAAGACAAACACATCCCCGTCAAAAAGCTGCTCCCGCTCCAAAACGGAAATCCAAGGCTCGCTTTGCGCCAGCTGGCCACCGGCCACTTGGTTGAGCTCAAACTCCCAGCGGCGGCTGCGCTGCTGTTCCACATCATAAATGCCGATGGCGGAGACGGTATCCCCGGCCAGCAGCTTTAGCCCCAGCAGCAGGGTGGCACCCACATCCCCCGCCGCCAGCAAATGCAGACGCAAGCCCCGCCCGGGCAGCTTGCGCCAGGGCAGCTCCCCTCGGCGAGGATGGGCGTTGTTGACAGCCGTCAGCTCTCCCCGAGCCATTGCCAAAGCCAAGTGGGGCGGCAGGGCGGCAGCGGCATGGCCTGTTTGCTCCAACCAGCCAATGCCCTCCGGGAGGGTCAATTGCCAGGGTTGATCAATGGCAAAACAAGAACGGCTCTTTGCCGGATCGGCGGAAAAATAGTGGATCACCATGGGGTTTCTCCTATTATTTATTGTCTACCAACATGTATTGCATACCAACTGGTTTATTTGCTAAGAAAATGAAAATAAAACTTCTCGATCTCTTGCCACAGCAGCTCATAGCCAGCGGGAGAAGGATGAATCCCATCAATGCTCATCAGCGCGGGCAAATCATGCCGCACCAGCATGGGCTGGCGCAGATCCAGCACCCGGCAGCCGGTCAGCCGGGCAATCCGCTCCGCCTCCAGACTGTAGGCCTCCTGATGCCGGTAGATCACCTCAATATCATTGAGCCAGGTTTGCAGCGCTTTGCGGTTCAAATCCCGGGAGAACCAATTGAAATAACGCATCGCATCGATGGGCGGCAAGGCCATGATCACCGGGATGATATAGTGCCGGCGCAGCTTTTCGATGATCCGCAGGTAGCAATCCCGAAAAGGCCCCAAAGGGGTTCTGGGCCAATGCTCCAGCTTGGGCCCGGTAGAAATAGCCGCCCAATCATAATCGGAATCGTTGCCGCCGTATTCTAAAATGACCACGCCGCAATCCAGCCCTTTTTCCAAGGCCTTGTCGATCAAAACCTCACCCCGCTCCACCGTGCAGCCCACTTGGGAATGATTGACCAGCTCTACCCCCAAATGCTCTTGCATGCTTTCCAAATACGGGTTTTTCCATATTTTATAGCTGGCGGCTTCCTCGTCCCAATACAAGCCCCGCATCACCGAATCGCCGAAAATCACAGCCTTCTTTTTATCCATATGGTCTAAAAATCCTCCTCTTTCCCCTGTTCCCTGTAAGATATCTATTACGATAAGTAATTCTTGCTTTGCCGGATAATCCCCTGTTTTCCCCAAGAGAAAAACTGCTGTTTTATAGAGGGAGGGAACTAAAATCTCCCTCCTGCGTCAATACTAGTAGCAAGGCACAAAAGGATACCAAAAACCTTGCCTATCAAAATCTAAAGGAGCCATGAAAATGAAAAAAATATTTTTTGCTGCGATTTGCCTAATGCTGGTGCTGGCCGTGACCGCTTGCGGCGCGCAAAACAACACGCCCCCGGCGGATACCGATACCACAACCCCGGATGCTTCTGGGGAAACGGAGATGACGCTTAGCCAGATCATGGCGCAGATCGTGGATGGCGCGGGCGCTCCCGATCTGCTGGCGGAACAGGAGATCACCGACGAAAACTGCCAAAGCTTCCTCTTTATCCAGCCCATAGAAGGGGCGGAGGGCCTGGTCTCCGAAGCACAAATCAACGCCATTGCCCATTCCGTATGCCTGTACCGGGTGCCCGATACTGCCGACGCCGCCGCCATCGCCCAGGAAATTCAGGACAACGCCAACCCCTGCAAATGGGTTTGCGTGGAAGCAGAATCCACCCAGGTTTTGCAAAAGGATCAGTTGATTTTGCTGGTGATGTCCACCCAGGATACGGCCGACGCCATTGCCGCCAATTTTAACGCGCTGCAATAAGCAGGCAAGCCGCAAAACAAACCATCACAAAAAGCCCCGGCTTCTCTCTGATACGGATATGCGGAAACCATTCCCATCAGAGAGAAACCGGGGCTTTTGTAGTTGCGTCAAAAGCTGCAGCGAAAGCTTACAGCGCTTTGGCGGTCAGGGTATCAAATTCTTCCTGAGTCAGCTCATAGTCATAGAACAACTGATAGTAGCGAGCCGCTTCGGTATACAGATCATAGTCCACATAATCGGGATACAGCACCGCAGGCAGCCACATCAACCCCAGATAGCGGTTGATAGAGGGGGGAGAGCCCAGCCAATTGTAGGGGCCGAAGGGGATTTCGTAATAGGCGCCGTTTTTGATGGCGGAAAGCTGCAACCAAGCTGCATCCGCGCCAACCTGATCGTAGACGCTGCCATTGGTGAACAGAATCACCTGGGGATCCCAAACCAGCAGCTGTTCCAGATCTACCTCGTTGCCGGTACCCTTGGAGGAAGGATCATCCAGCACCGCTCCGTTGTTGGTCAAAATATCCAACAGCTCGGCGTGATAGGAGCCTTGGGCAATCACGTTCAAACCGGCGTCGCCCAGACAATGCACCACGCTGATCTTGTTCTCGCCCACCTGCTCCATAATGCCCATGGCGCGGCTGTAAATCTCCTCGCAGTACAGGGCCAGTTCCTCGCCCTTCTCCTGACGACCCAGCAATTCTCCCAGCATCCGGTAGGTTTCGGCCATATTGGCCAAGCTAGCATTGATATGCACAGCGGTGATACCGGTTTGGGCGGTCAGCCCGTCCATATCTTCCACAATGGTGTCCTTGGCCTCGCCGATATCAATAATC
Organism: uncultured Peptococcaceae bacterium; assembly: GCA_964407445.1. Taxonomy (GTDB): domain Bacteria; phylum Bacillota; class Dehalobacteriia; order UBA4068; family UBA4068; genus JAILCQ01. The sequence goes on along the minus strand of CAYOVS010000034.1, from coordinate 1,815 downwards.
AGCTGGCTATCCACAGCGGCGATTTCTTCCAGATTGAGATCGCCTTTGCCGCCGTAAAGCTGGCCAATCACAGGGATGGTGCGATACTGCTCCGCCACATAAGGCTCGGCAGCACCCCATTCATTAGCAATGCCCACCATCAGATCGGGCGCGATAGAAAGCAGCACCATCTGAGCCATGGGGCCGGTGGGAACGATCCGGCTGATCTGGGAAGCCACTTCTACCTCCCGCCCGGCAGAATCGGTAAAGAGAAAGCTCTCCGCATTGCCATCGGTGGCCGGGGTATCGGCGTTGTCTGCCGGGGTATCGGCAGTGCCGCCGCAAGCGGCCAAAGCCACCAGCAGCATCGCCAGTAACAGCAGCAATAACAGCTTCTTGCTTTTAAACATTGGTAATTCTCCTTCCTTTTAAATAAGCTTTTTAAATCAGCTTTGGTATACAAATTTGGGCTCTGCCCGCATCAAAGCTCTCAATAGTGACCTCCGCCCCATAAAGGCGGCTGATCAAGGCGCTGTCCATCACCTGCTTGGGCGAGCCAAAGGCCAGCACCCGTCCGGCTTCCAGCGCCAAAATATCATCTGCAAACCACAAGGCATGATCCGGATTGTGGGTGGATAAAATGATCGTATACCCTTCCCGGGTCAGCTTTTGCACCTGCGCCATAATTTTTAACTGATTGCCGTAATCCAGATTGGCGGTAGGCTCGTCCATCACCAAGGTTTTGGCCTGCTGCACCAAGGCTCTGGCGATCAAGGCCAGCTGCCTTTCGCCGCCGCTGATATGGGTATAGCCCCGATTGCGCAGATGGGCGATTTCCAGCCGCTCCAGCGCCTGCTCCACCTGCTCCATCTGTTCCTTTTTGGGCGCGGAAAGCCCGCCCACCAAGGCGGAGGTGCCCATCAGCACCATATCAAAGACGCTGAAATTAAACGAGGGATAATGATACTGGGGTACATAGGCCACCTGCTGCGCCAGCTTGCGGGCGCTAAACTGCCGAATATCCAGACCGTCAATGGTGATGCTGCCCTGATAGCTGGTAAGCAACCCCAGCATACAGCGAAACAAGGTGCTTTTGCCCACGCCATTGGGGCCCAGCACCGTAAGCAGCTTGCCCTGATCTGCGGAAAAGCTGACCTGATCCAGCACCTTACCTTCTCCGTAGGAAAAGCTTAACTCCTGTACGATGACGCTCAATACCGCTCCCCCTCTCTGGTAATCAAGTAGATAAAGAAGGGCGCGCCGATATAGGCGGTGAGAATGCCGATGGGGATTTCCGTGGCCAGCAGATTGCGGGATACATCGTCCACGATCAGCAAAAACATCGCGCCCAGCAGCATGGAAGCGGGCATCAGATAGCGGTAGTTATTGCCCACGATGCGCCTAGCCAAATGGGGAATCACCAGCCCCACCCAGCCGATCACGCCGCTTACGGAAACGCTGGCCGCCGTCACCAAGGTGGATGCCACGATCACCACCACCCGGATCAGCTTCACGTTCACGCCCATGGTACGCGCCTCGTCGTCGCCCAAAGTGAGGATATTCAACTTATAGCGGATCAGATAAAGTGGCACCAGCCCCACCGCCATGGGGATAAAGGCAAAGAGGATATCGCTTTTCTTCACCCCGGATAAGCTGCCCATCAGCCAATAGGTAATGGCAGGAAGCTGATCGGTAGGATCGGCCACCAGCTTGATAAAGGAGGTGCCCGCCGCAAACAGGGAACCGATCATGATCCCGGAAAGGATCAGGCTCAAGATCCGTTTGCCCTTGGCCTTGGAGCTGACAAACAATACCGCCACCACCGTCAGCAAGCTG
>CAYOVS010000033.1:0-11588 GCA_964407445.1 uncultured Peptococcaceae bacterium | reverse complement strand
GGCAGCACCGCCAGCTTGGTTTTTATTGCTATTGCTTTGTTTTTTGCTATCGCTGCTCTGGTTCTTTTCTGCACCCGTCTTTTTTGCCCCATTGCCACTTTGGCTTCTGCTTTTGCTGTTACTCGGCTTTTTGGCGCTGCTGCCCCGATTCTTGCTTTCGCTTTGCGCTGCCTTGGGCTGGAGAGGATCCTCTTTCTTTACTGCGGCTTTAGCCAAAACATCGGCGGAAAACAGGCTTTGTTCCTCCGGCTCCGCTGCCAAACCGGCGGCCGTTTGCTGCTCATGGGGATAAATCCGTTCCACTGCGGCGGCCAGCTCCGCTTCTCGCTCTTGCTGGTTCCAGTTCTGCTCGATCAATTCCAGGCGTTTGAACATCTGCTCCTTTTCTTGGGTCAACAGCCGGGCGTCCTCCTGATTGATAAAAGAATTGGGCTTTTTCGGCGGCTCCTGCCAAGAACCGTGTTGCAAATCGCCGTTGCGTTGGGGTTGCCAATCGTCCGCTTGCCACGGTTTGCTTTCGTTTTCGGCCACAGGCTTGCCCACGTTTGCCGTGGTAACGCTGTTACCGTTATCCTCCCGTGCCGTCAAATTGCCACCCTTGTTCTCCGCCTGCTGATTTGTTTGCCAAATTGGGGCTGCACTTTCCGGTTGGACGGCGCTTTGCTCAGCCTTTAGCCGGGCTGCATCCGTAGGGGCTTTCCCTTTTGCGGCAACATCCCCTATAGCCTGCCGGGTCTTTTGCCAAGCAGCGCTGCAGCTTTCTTTTCCTTTTGCGCCGCCGGATACCACAGCTTGCCGGGTCTTTTGCCAGGCAGGGCCGATACTCTCTTTACATTTGATCGCGCCGGATACCACAGCTTGCCGGGTCTTTTGCCAGGCAGGGCCGATACTCTCTTTACATTTGATCGCGCCGGCTACCACGGCTTGCCGGGTCTTTTGCCAGGCTGGACCAATGCTCTCTTTACATTTGACCGCGCCGATTACCACGGCTTGCCGGGTCTTTTGCCAAGCGGGGCCGATGCTCTCTTTACATTTGCCTGCTGCATTCTTGATACCGCAAGCTGCCCGGCGACCGGTAGTTGCCAAAGCGGCTATCGCCACGCTGGTTTTATCGGTAACCGCAGCACAAAAGGCTCTGGCCTTTTCGCTGCCTTGGGCCAATTGTCCCAGTTTGGGCTCTTTGTGTATTTCCGGCGCCTTTTCCCCGGCGAGAGAAAGCTGTTCCGGTTCCGCCGCGAAGGCAGCCGCTTGTTCCTCCGCAGGTGCTTCTTCTAAAACAGGCGCTGCTGCTTCATCCGAGACAGGCGCTGCCGCTTCATCCGAGACAGGCGCTGCCTGCTCCGCTATATGCCGACGCACGCTGGCCGCCCAATCCGGCTTGCTTGCAGCCATGGAACCAGACGCTGCCGGTTGTTTTTCCGCTAAAGCTTTTTCTGCCGGTTCTGTGGCTATAGCGCTTTCCCCAAAGCCGGGTACTGCGGTCAACGCGGCGATCGCCACCTCCAGCATATCGGCGGAGGGCTCCCGGGTCGTCAGCTTTTGCATCGCCAATCCGGGCGCCACCAAAAGCCGCACCAAAGGATTGTTGGGATATTTCAACGGCAGCCGAAATAGCTCGTAGGAAACACCGGCAACCAGCGGCAGCAGCAAAATTTTGATCAAAATCCGCAGCAGCGCCGTAGTTTGCCCCACAAAGGTGAAGATAAAAATCATCAGCAAAATGGTCATAAAGATAAAGCTGGTACCGCAGCGGGTGTGAATGCGGGAATATTGGGCCACAGAGACAGGGTCCAACGTCGCGCCTGCTTCAAAGGCATTGATGGTCTTATGCTCCGCGCCGTGATAGGCAAAAATGCGCCGGATATCCTCCATGCGGCTAATGGCCACCACATAGCCGATAAATAAGCCGATGCGCAGCAGGCCTTCGATCAGGCTGCGGCCAAAATCGCCCACATAGGGATGGAGCCAGGTGCTGAGAAATACGGGCAAGGCGATAAAAAAAACCAGACACATCACCAGCGCGCTGAGTACCGCCAGAAAAATATCCCCGGCAGAAAGCGCTTCATCCTCGCTTTCCCCCACCTGCGCTGCCGACCAAGTCAAATCCTTGATTCCATCAATCATAGAAGCGCAAAAAGAAACCAAGCCTCGCAGGATTGGCAAGCTAAAAACTGGATATCGCGCGCTTAATTTTTGTTTTTGATCAATTTTGGTAACAATTTCGCCCAATTCATTGCGGCAAGCAATGGCTTTGCCTTTGGGACCGGCCATCATTACTCCTTCGATGACCGCCTGACCGCCATATTTGATTTCCGTCATAATAGCCCCCAATTGCTTTTAACGAAACTATTTCTTGTATGCTTCAACGATACAGTATATCTTATTTATTCGGGAATTGCAAAGCCGTTTTAGCCGTTTTGCGCGGGTTTGCTTTTTTCTCTTTCCCCGTTTTACCGGTTTAAGTAATAATAATTTTGCTGACACTTGTTTATAAAAGCATCTCTTTCTTCTCCAGACGGTAAAGAACAATCCCATTGCAAAAAACCCTGCTCTTTATTACGGTTAATCAGATTTTTTTCTTCTAAAACATGCTGCAAATGGCGCGCAACGCCCATATTTCCATCATAGATAACCAATTGCGGGTAATTTTGTTCCAACCAGGAACGGAAAAAAACATAATGGGTGCAGCCCAATACCAAGGCCTCCACTTTGTCGGTATAGGGGTCGATCAAGCACCGCAGATATTGATGCGCCGTTTCCGCCGTAAAATCCTTCTCCGCCAGCTCCATCAAACCGGGACAGGGTAAAGAAAGCACCTGCTTATCCTGGGCGATCTCCGTCATCAGCCGGGAAAATTTTTCTTCCCGCAAAGTCAGGCTGGTAGCCAGCACCGCAATCCGCTGATGTCGGGCGGCGGCAGGCTTTAGCGCCGGTTCCAAACCCAATACCGGCAAATTCAACCTGCTGCGCAATAGGGCAGCCGCAGCCGATGTGGCGGTATTGCAGGCAATCACCAGGGCCTTGATCTTTTTTTCCAACAGATAGCCTGTATTTTTTTCCATCAGGGAAACGATTTCGGCTGTGCTTTTTTCCCCGTAGGGCGCATGGGCGATATCTGCGAAATAAATAAAATTTTCGCCGGGCAGCAATTTGCGCACCTGTGATAAGGTGGTCAAGCCGCCGATACCGGAGTCGAAGACCGCGATTGGGTCGGAAATTTTATACCCATCTTGTGGATAAGTTGTGGATAAATTCTTCATATTTGTTACTCTATCGTTCATAAAACTGGAATTTTTGATAAAAAACGCTGCTAAACAATCTTGCTTATTTGTTGATAAAAAGTTTTCCTTTATCCACAACGATGGTTTTGCCTTGGGGAAAAGGCAGGCAATCATCAGTGGAGGTAATCAATGTTTGGGTTTTGCAGCTCATCAGGGTCAGCAGATTTTTTTGCCGGGTGCTGTCCAGTTCGCTGAACACATCATCCAGCAGCAGTACCGGATATTCGCCTCGAATCTGCCGAGCCAGCTCCAGCTCGGCCAGCTTTAAGGCCAGCGCCGCGCTGCGCTGCTGTCCCTGGGAAGCAAAGCTGCGGCTGGACCCGCCGTTGATCAGCAGCAGCAAATCATCCCGGTGGGGCCCGCAAAGGCATAACCCCCGGATCAACTCCGGCTTTTGCAAACGTTGCAGCTGCTCTGCAAATTTTTGGCGGATCGCCTGCAATAGCTGCTCCGGCTGCTCTGTTAAAGAAAACGCCTGCTCCGGCAAAACCTGACTTTGATAGCTAAGGGTCAGCTCCTCCCCCTGGCTAAGCTGCCAGTGCAGCGTTGCCGCCAAAGGCTGCAGCTTTTGGATCGTTTGCAGGCGGCGCAAAATAATCTGGCTGCCCAATGTGATCATTTGCTGATCCCAAACCAGCAGCAATTCCCCGCTACCTTGCTTTAGACAGTGATTTCTCTGCTTGACCACCTGATTGTAGCGGAGCAGCAGAGCGCAATACTCGGGATATAGCTGGGACATTTGCCGGTTGAGAAAGCGCCGGCGCAAACCGGGCCCGCCTTTTACCAGCAGAATATCCTCCGGCGAAAAAATCACCGTATGGAATACGCCCACAATATCGCTTAGTTTTTGACAGGGCTGCTGATCAATACGCCATTTTTTCTTTTTTTGCCGATTGAGCGCGGCAGAAATTGTAAATTCTCCGCTATTTTCGCCGCTCATTTCGCCAAACAAATAAAAATAATCCTGATTTTGCGCAATCAGCTCAATATCCGTAGTTCCCCGAAAAGAAGAAGCGATGGATAAATAACAAATCGCTTCCAGCAGATTGGATTTTCCCTGGGCGTTCATCCCGGTAATCAGGTTGACGCCGCCAATAAAATCCGCCTGCTCCTTTTGATAGTTGCGAAAATTCTCCATCACCAAACGGCGAATCAGCATTTATCTGCTCACCCTCACCGGCAAAACCAAATACAGGTAATCCTGCTCTTTATCCTCCCCGGAAACACCCTTGATAATACCGGGCGTGGTAGCGCCGGTCAGCTGAAAGCAAATTTGATCCTCATCGATCACCTTCAACGCTTCCAACAGATAGCGGGCATTATAATTGGCCACCAGAGCTTCCCCTTCTACCTGAGCGGAAAGCTCTTCCTTGATGGTGCCTTCATCGGGAACCTCGGCGGTGAGGATCAACTTGCTTTCCTCAAAGGATAAACGCACAATATTGCCCTTGCCCCGGGTCACATCCCGAGAAATTAAAGAAGCTCTTTCTAAAGCATTGCACAAACGGCTGTTTTTGATGATGGAATGGCAGCAAAACAGACTTTCCGCTGGTAAAACCTGCTTATAATCAGGATATTGTCCTACGATCACCCGGGAGGTAAAGGTTAAATTGCCCAAACTAAAATAAGCCTGATTTCTGTTGGCAGTCAGCTTGATCACATCATCGTCATTGACGGCCAGCCGGGCGATTTCCTGCAAGGTGCGGCTGGGCAAGATCAAAGAAGCCTCCCCTTGTCCCTGCCAGGGACAATTGCCCTTGGCCAAACGGTGAGTATCGGTAGCCACCATCACGATGCCGTTTTCGCCAATTTCCATCAAAATGCCAGTAAATACCGGACGAACCTCATCCGTAGCTGCGGCAATTGAAATTTGCTTGACCAGACGGCGAAAGTTTTTGGCCGGGATCTCGCCGCTGATTTCTCCCTCCGGCTGGGGTAACGCCGGAAATTCATCCGCCAAAAAGCAGGGAACGGAAATTTGCGATTGTTCATATTCCAGCAAAAGCTGCTCCCGGCCCATGCTTTCCAAAGAAATGTTCACCGAAGGCAGCAATCTGGTTAGACCGGTGAATTTTTTGCCCGGCACCACCATTTCACCTTCCTCCACAATATCGCCGTTAATCACGCATTCCATTGCCATTTCCAGATCGGTGGCACGAAAAGAGAGTTTTCCATCTTTGGCAGTAATCAAAATACCACCCAGAATAGGCAGGGTATTTTTATTGCTTACCGCTCTTTCTACAGCTTGCACGGCATACAATAGATCTTCTTTTTGAATATTGACTTTCATATACCAGATTCCTTTCTTTTGGCTAATACTCTGTATTTGGCAGTATTTTTAAAGTCACTGATTTTGCCCAGATTTTGAGGTGGAGATTGTTTGTGCATATAAGGATGAGGATAAGGATGTAAATAGTAGTAGTAATAAGGGGTGTTGAAGATGGGGATAAGCCGATTTTGGCAGGATTTAGCAGGGATCTTGGCAAAAAAAACCTGTTGATAAAATTTTTGGTTTTTCCACATTTTTCCCCCGTTGCAAAAAGCTGCTTTTTTGTTCAACTAAAAAACAACAGATTTATTTTTTATCTACAAGATATGCACAGGGTTTTCACAGCTTGTCCGCAAGCGGTTTGTGGATAAAAAACGCAAACGGTACTTTTTTAGAACTTCGGCAAATCTTCCAAATGATCCCAAAAACAGTTTGCGGACAATTTGGAGACATAGAATCACCCTAAATTATAACACAACTATACCCTAAATAAATAGAGAAAAACTGCCATAGCAAAAAAAAACAGCGATAAATTTTCGCTGTTTTTTTGAAAAGCGTTTTTTTTATCGATTGACGGCGGTAAATCATAGCTGCCAAGTATGGTTCCGTGGGTGGCAGCTCTTTTCCCAGTTGAATCCGGTAGGCAACATATAACCGGCGTCGCTGATAGTCAATACTGTCTTCATCAAGAAAAAACTTCTGTTCTTTAAAAAAAGCTTGCTTAAAGCTTGCTTAAAGCTTGCTTAAAGCTTGCTTATATGTAGGGCAGAGCAGATTTTTGTCAATGATTGGTGCGGCCAAGCAGCTTATTTTCGATTTCCTGAATGGAATGATTGAGTTGGCTGTCGGTTTGTCGGCCATTGGTAATTTTGTCGCAGGCATGAATGACCGTAGTATGATCCCGGCCGCCAAAATCTCGGCCGATCTGGGGCTGGGTGGCGGAAAGCAGCTCTCGGGAAAGATACATGGCGATTTGGCGGGGAAAGGCTACCGCCCGATCTTTTTTGCGGCTTTTCATGTCGTCGGGACTGATATTGTAATAGTCGGCTACGGTTTTTTGAATGATGGGGATGGTCAGCTTGGGCGGCTCGTCCTCCGGCAGCACGCCCCGAAGGGCTTCTCTGGCAAAGGAAAGCTCAATGGAATTGATATTGACCAGTCTGGCGGAGCAGATCACCTTGTTCAAAGCGCCCTCCAGCTCCCGGATATTGGAGCGCAGCTTTTCGGCGATGTAGTAGATCACTTCTTCGTCCATATCCACATGCTCGCTTTGGGCTTTTCTTTTCAGGATGGCGCAGCGGGTTTCCCAATCCGGGGGCTGAATATCGGTGATCAAACCCCATTCAAACCGGGAGAGCAGCCGTTCTTCCAAGGGCTGAATATCCCGGGGCTGCCGGTCGGAGGAGAGGACGATTTGCTTGCCCGCATCGTGCAGGGCATTGAAGGTATGGAAAAATTCCTCCTGAATCCGGTCTTTGTTGGCCAGAAATTGAATATCGTCCACCAGCAAAATATCGGCAGAACGATAGCGATTTTTAAATTCGTCAATGCGGTTGCTGCTCAAATAAGAAATAAAATCGTTGGTAAAAACCTCGCTGGAGACGTAAACCACCCGTTTTTGGGGGGTATTGTTAACAATATGATGCCCGATGGCCTGCATCAGATGGGTTTTGCCCAAACCGCTGCCGCCGTAGATGAACAAAGGGTTATAGGAACGGGCGGGACTTTCCGCCACCGCCCGGGCTGCCGCATGGGCAAAGCGGTTGGAGGAACCGATCACGAAAGAATCGAAGGTATAGCGGGGATTGAATACCGGCGCACCGGTAAACACCGGGTTTTGCCGGCGCTGCCGGGGGTTGATCTCCGGCAAGGTTTCGTTGCTAAGATTGATAAAAACCACCTGCAACTCTTCCCCGGTGATTTGCAGCAGGGCGGAGCAGATCTGCTCCTGATAAATTTGCTCCAGCGTATCCTTGGCCCACTCATCGGATACGCAAATATACACCGTATCGCCCCGTTTTTCCACCCGGGTGATGGTGGCGGGCTTGGACACGGTAGCCGGTGCAAACCAGGATTCATAGCTGGCGGGAGAAATGTCCCGCTTGATTAATTCCAATACTTGTTGCCATACTTTATCCAAAACTGACCTCCGTATAAAAAAGAAATCCACATTTATATAGAAAAGAAATTTGTCGGCATTTCTTAAAATGTGGATAACCTGAAATATTGCTGCATGTGCTATCTATAATATCAAACTTTATCCACATTTTCAAGGGTGATTTCCCTCGAAAAAGAGAAATTGCAAAAAACACCTGTGTTTATCCACATTTGCATTTTTATTTAATTGACAAGGAAACACAGTTGATATATAATTCAAATGTTAGCTATCAGCTTGATAATCGGGGCTGTGTGCCCATGACTATTAAAAATACTAGGAGGAACAGCAATGGTCAAACGTACGTATCAACCCAAGGTAAGAGTGCATAAACGGGTGCATGGTTTTCTGGCGCGGATGAGCAGCAAAAACGGCCGTAATGTTTTAGCCCGCCGTCGTGCTAAGGGCAGAAAATCCCTGAGCGTGTAATGCTGCCCAAGCGTTACCGGCTGAAGGAAAGGCGTGATTTTCGCCGGGTGTACAGCCGGGGCCAGGTGAAGGCTTGCGGCGCTTTTGTGCTATACGCCGGACAAGGCCGGGGCAAAAGCTGCAAGATCGGCTTTTCCGTATCCAAAAAGGTGGGCAACGCCGTGACGCGCAACCGCCTCAAAAGAAGGTTTCGTCACTGCTCTTATCAATTGATCGACTGTTTTCAGCCGAAGAAGAACTATATTTTTGTGATTCGCACCGCCGCCAAGGATATGAGCTTTCAGGAGCTTTCGCAACAAATGTCCCGGGCCTTGACCGCTATGAACGCAGGTCAAAGCCCGGACAAGGCAAAAAAATGAAGACGATTTTTTTATTTTTGATCGGGATCTACCGCAAATTTATTTCTCCCATGTTTCCGCCTCATTGTCGCTATATGCCTACCTGCTCCGCCTATGCGGTGGAAGCCATCAGCAAGTACGGCGCAATGAAAGGCGGCTTTTTGGCCATAAAAAGAATTTGCCGTTGCCACCCCTTTGCCAAAGGCGGCTATGATCCCGTACCCTAAATGGATATTTAATATTCTTAATAAAGAATAATTGGAGGTTTTGCAGTGAATCTTGCGGAATTGTTTTTGGCGACCACGCCTATTGTAGGCGCAGGCTTTTTCAGCGCCATCTGGCAGGGCATTAAAACCGGTTTTATTTATGCTCTGGAATGGATCTTTGATCTAACCGCCGCCATTGGAATGCCCAGCTATGTGCTGGCGTTGTTTTTCTTTACCCTGATTTTAAAGCTGCTGCTGCAGCCAATGATGAACAAACAGCTTCGTTCCACCCGGCTGATGCAACGGCTGACCCCCGAGGTGAACGAGATCAAACGCCGCTATGCCAGCGACCAGGTAAAGCAAAACCAAAAGGTGATGGAGCTATACAAGGAAAACAATGCTTCTCCCACTGCGGGTTGCTTGCCCCTGTTGCTGCAAATGCCTATTTTGATCGCGTTGTTCGAAGCTTTGCGCAATTTTGTACCAGCCCACCCCGAATACTATAATTTTTACTGGATCACCAATTTGTCCATGCCGGATTCTACCATTATTTTGCCGTTGATCGCCGGCTTGGCCACCTTTTTGCAGCAAAAGCTGTCTACGGTCAATTCTGCCGACCGGACACAGAAGATGATGCTATACATTTTCCCCGTAATGTTTTTCTTTATGGTGCGCAGCTTCCCCGCAGGGCTGTCCTTCTACTGGATCTTTTACAGCTTGATCGGCGCAGCGATCATGTATCCGCTAAAACGCAAATGGGCTGCCGAGGATAAAAAGTACGAAGAAGAACAGGCCGCCAAAAGAGAAGTGGAGCTTGCCGAGAAGCGGGCCAAAAAAATGGCGGCTGCTGTTGCCAAAAAGAAAAAGGGCGGCCCCAAACAGAGCAGACCGGTTTATAAAACAGAGGATGGGGATGAGCTTGCCGATCCTGTGGACGAGTTTGACGAGGATGAACTTGATTTTGAAGCAGAGCCGGAAGAAGGGGAGGATCTGTATCACTGGATCGCCCGCCGGGGGATCCGCATCAAACGCAAAAAGGTCAAGGAGCACCCCTATTCTTCTGAGGAAACTCTGCTGGAAACCTGCGTTTTGCCTGATGGCAAGCAGGTGGATATCAGCGTTTTGCAAAAAGAATACGCCGCTTTTACCACCCCGCCGCCGCCACCGCCGGATTTTAAAGCCCTACTGGGCTTGAGCAAAAAGAAAAAAGAACAACCTGAAGCCGCAAGCGCCGCCTCGCCGCAGCAAAATGACGCGGCCAGCGATTTTGCCGAAGGCAGCGATTTTGCCGATGGCGCGGATTTTGCCGATGCGGAAGATGCCGGCTTGTCGGATCAGGAGGAGGAAGCCCCCAGCGAGGACGCATCCCTGCCCGCAGAAGAGGAGCAGAAGCAATAAGCGTCGCCCGTCCCGGTCACGGGTCGGAGGGTATCCTCAAAAAACGGAGGTTAATCATCTATGCGTAAGGAATATGAAGCCAGCGGTAAAACCATCGACCAGGCTATCGACAAAGCTTGTGCTTTGGCAGGCACCACCATTGACAATGTAGAGGTGGAGATTTTGGAACTGGGCGGCAGGGGGATCTTTGGCTTTGGTCAAAAGGACGCCCGGGTTCGGGTGATCCTGGAGCTTCCCGATCCGCCGCAAGAGAAGGAAAAACCGGTACTACGGGAAGACCGACCACAAAGAGCGCCGGAACGGAGCAGCAATCGAGGGGAAAAGACGTTTCGTCCGGAAAGAACCGATAAAAACAAAGTAGAAAAAACCGAAGCGGAAAAACCTGTCTATAAAGAAAAAACGGAGCAACCCCGGCAAAACAACCGGGAAAATAGCGCCAAAGAGGGCAGCCATCCGGAAAGAGCGCCCCGTCCCCAGCGGCCTGCCGCTGTTGGTCAGGGGGAAAAGAGCGAGCCCAAAAATCGGGAGAACAAAGCGCCGGCCAAAACCGGCAAACCTGCCGGAGAGGGTCGCCGGGATCCCCGTCGGGAGAACCGCCCTGTGGGCAATCGACCGGAACGCAGTGACAATCCCCGCCGGGGAGAAAGCTATCCTCGCAGCGAAAGCCATGTGGCAATGGTTACCCAGGGGGAAATGGAGCAAGAGCTTACCCAGATGGCGCTGGCCTTTTTGCAGCCTATTTTTGTCAAGCTGCAATGCGATCCCCAGGTAGTATCTCAGGTAAAAGAGGGCATTCTTTGGCTGTCGCTCACCGGCGGGAATCTGGGTCTGTTGATCGGACGCAGAGGCGATACCCTTAATTCTTTGCAGTATCTGACCAATCTGGCGGTGAACAAGCATCGCGCCGAGCATGTGCGTCTGGTGTTGGATGTGGAAGGCTATCGGGCCAACCGGGAGGAAACCTTGACTGCGCTGGCGCATAAAATGGCCGATAAAGCGGTACGCACCGGTCGGCGGGTAGAGTTTGAGCCGATGAATCCTCATGAGCGGCGCATCGTCCATCTGGCTTTGCAAAACGATAAGCGGGTGGATACCGGCAGCCGGGGCGAGGAGCCCTATCGCCGGGTGGTAATCAGCCGCCGCCGCACCGATAAAAAGCGTGCTGCCATGCCGGGAACCGGCGGGGTTGCGGCAGCACCGGATCTGCCGGTCACGCCGGATCTGCCGGTTGCGCCGGTTGCGCCGGTCATGCCGGTTGCACCGGATGTGCCGGTGACGCCGGTGACGCCGGTGACTGCTCCCGTGGCCGCACCGGAGCAAGCGCCGGAGCAAACAGCGGCGCCAGCCCGTGAGCAGCAGGAATAAAGCAGATCAAAGAAAGGCGGGGGCTACCCCGCCTTTCAGAGTATCGACAAAGTCGATACTCTGAAAGACTGCCGAGAGACAAGCCAGACTAGGCGCGACCTTTGTCCTGCTAGGGAGCGTACAAAAGGTACGTGACCGACGCAGGGC
>CAYOVS010000032.1:10216-11646 GCA_964407445.1 uncultured Peptococcaceae bacterium | reverse complement strand
TGAGCAGCTCCGCGTCTTTATCCCGCAGACCCAGCTCCTTTTGGTAGCGTTCCTGCTTGTGCTGGGGCATCTCCGGCAGGGTTTGCCGTACCTGGTCGATCCATTCCGGGCTGATCTCAATCGGCGTCAGATCCGGATCGGGGAAATAGAAGTAATCCCCGGCGTTTTCTTTTTCCCGCATGGCAAAGCTTTCGTTTTTGGCGTCGTCCCAGCGGCGGGTCTCCTGCACCAGCGGTTCGCCCCATTCGATGGCGTCGATATGCCGGTCGATCTCAAAGGCGATGGCTCGCTGAATGGCGGAGAGGGAGTTCATATTTTTGATCTCGGTGCGCACGCCCAGCTTGGGATCGCCCTTTTGCCGCACGGAGATGTTTACGTCGCAGCGGATGGAGCCTTCTTCAAAGCGAGCCCGAGCCACCCCGGCAAAGCGCAGCAGGGAGCGGAGCTTTTCCAGATAGGCCACCACTTCTTCGGCGCTGCGAAAATCCGGCTTGCTGACGATTTCCACTAAGGGCACGCTGCACCGGTTATAATCCACTAGGGAAATCCCTTGCCAGTCATCGTGCACCAGCTTGCCTGCGTCTTCTTCCATGTGGATTTGCTTGATGCCGATCTTCTTTTTCCCCTGAGAGGTTTCGATCTCCACATAGCCCTCGGTGCAAATGGGGGCGTATAGCTGGGTGATCTGGTAGGAGTTGGATAAATCGGGGTAGTAGTAGTTTTTCTTGTCAAAGGTGGTCAGGGGGCTGATCCGGCAATTGGTCACCAGACCGGCAGCGATCCCCAGCTCCACCACATGTTTATTGGTCACCGGCAGCAGGCCGGGCATCCCGGCGCAGGCGGGGCAAACGTTTTGGTTGGCGTCCGCACCGTAGCTTACGGGGCAGGAGCAAAAGATTTTGGATTCTGTGGCCAGCTCGGCGTGAACCTCCAGGCCCATTACAACTTCATACATTACGCGCACCCTCCTGTTCTGCCGATTTGGGCGGCGGCGGCAAAAACCGCTCCATCCGCCATTTGGGGGCCGGTGAGCTGGCAGCCCAGCGGCAGCCCGTCTTCGTCCAAGCCCAAGGCAAAGCTGGCGGCGGGCAGCCCCAGCAGGCTGGGGAGTGCTGTATAATAGCTGTCGCGGAAGGAAAGCCTGCCTCCCGCGTCCTCACCCGGTTTGTAGGGGCCTGCCGCTGCTACCGGAGTCAGCAGCAAATCGCAGTTGGCAAAGATGGCGTTGCTCTGATCAAAGAGCATCTGCCGTACCTGTAGCGCCTTGAGATAATAGGCCTGATACTGCTCCTTGGCCAGGACATAGACCTCGCCGCCCGGAACCTCCAGCAGCACATACTCAAACGCGGCGTTCAGGCTGATGGCCATGTTGCCGGGGATGGTCCAGGGGGTGGTGGTCCAGATGACGAAGAAAAGCTTGGACAAATCGC
>CAYOVS010000032.1:0-10206 GCA_964407445.1 uncultured Peptococcaceae bacterium | reverse complement strand
GATGGCTTCCTTTTTTACTTGCGCGCCCAGCGCCTGTGTGCGGCTGTTGCAGTATAATTCTTCCATGGTTTTGTATTCCGGCGCCCGATAGCCGTATTTGACTCCGTCAAAGCGGGAAATATTGTTGCAGCCTTCTGCGGCGGCCATCACCTGCAAGGCCAGATGGGCGTAGGGTGCATACGATAGGGTGATCTGCTCCACAGTAGCGCCTGCCTGCTGTAGGGCTGCGGTAGCCCGGTCGCAGGCCAGCTTGGCGGTGGGGGTATCCAGATAATTGGTGGGCAGGGCAATTCTCTTGCCTGCCAGCGGCTGCTCCAGATCGTAGGCATAGGCGGCTTCCGGGCGGCTGGTGCCGTCCTTGTCGTCGTGTCCGGCGATCAGCGAAAGCAGCGCCGCGCCCTCTGCCGCTTTTGCGGCGGTGACGGCGATTTGCTCGCAAGAGGAGACATTGGCGATCACGCCAAAGCGGGATACGGTGCCATAAGTAGGCTTGAGACAAACCACCCCGGCCTGTGCCGCTTCCCGGCGGCTTTCGCCCAGACTGTCTACGGTGAGGGCAAAGGGGGCGATGCCGGCTGCTACGGCCGCGGCCGCGCCGCCGGAAAGGCGTTGGCTATCCAAAGGATGCCGGGTGGGGCCAAACCAGGAGCTTTCTGCGCCGCCCATATTCAGTTCGCCCAGATTGGTTTTGCCGGTCAGCACCAAGCCTGCCTTGTCCAGACGGTGGATGGCTTCCGCGTCAAAGGGCGGGGCGAAATTGGCCAGCATCCGGCTGCCGCCGCTGCTGATCTGGTCTTTTACTAAAATGCTGTCCTCCGCCAGATAGGGCCAGCCGGTTAGCGCCCCGCCCTGCTTTTGTGTCAGCAGTCCGTCGGCGGCTTGCGCCCCGGCTCTGGCACGCTCCTCTAAAACACAGGTCAGCGTATGCAAAGTATCGGCCTTCGCCTTGGCGAGAGCCTGCTCCGCCAGAGTCTGGGCGGTGATTTTGCCCGCCGCCAGCTCTTGGGTCAAAGCAAATGTATCCATAGTTGATCCTCCCCAAAATGATGTGATTATTTTGCTGCTTGTCCGCCGGAGCATCCGGCTATTACCCTATCCGGCGTTGCCGGATTTAGGCTGTCGATAAACTGCGCCATACGTCGTTGCGTCCCGGGTCCTGCGTCGGTCACGTACCGTATGTACGCTCCCTGGCAGGACACGGGACGCGCCTAGTCTGGCTTGTTTCTCGGCAGCCTGGCAGAGCATCGACTTTGTCGATACTCTGTATCCGGCGTTGCCGGATTGTCTGTGTAAACGCTGTGGCAGCCTGTTTGGAAACCAGCCTATCCACCGGCATTTGCTTGGCAATTGCCGGCGACCGTGCAGTCGCCCAGCCTGATGCCGGGATATTGTGGCCTGTGTGGGGATGGCCGGACAGGACGCGGATGAGAGATCCGTGACCGATGCAGGTTGTCCCCACCACCAAGCCAGACGGGGTTTGGAAACAGGGCGTTTAGTCCGCTACCCGGGGGGTAACATAAGCGCCGTCCCGCACCTCCGGGGCGCAGTTGAGCAATTGCTCCCGGGAGATGGTTTGCTCCGCCCGGTCTTCTCGGAACATTTGCCGCATCGGTACCGCGTGTACCATCGGTTGGGCGTCGCCGGTATCCAGTTGGGTCAAAGGCAAAAGCTGGTTCAGCTCCCAATCGATTTCCTCTTGCAGCGCCGCTGCTTCTGCTTCCGGCAGGGAGAATTTGTTGAACCGGGCATAAATGGCAAATTGTTGCTTGTCCATGATGGTTCTCCTTTGTGGATTTCTGCACAAGCCAACCACCGGCAAAAGCAGCGCTCTTGCCGGTGGCGGCGTTTCGTGTTATTTCATTTGGCGGGGCATTTGTCCGGCGGTCAGCGCCAGCAGCCCGGCAGAAGGATCCTGCACCTTGGCCAAAAAGATCATCGCCGCAATGATATACGGCTTATAGCTGGCTTGTTTATACAGGGAAATGCGGTACCGCTCAAAAACCTCCTGAGAGACTTCCCCGGTTTCGCAGGAAACGCCGCTGATATCCGCTGGCAGACAATGGAGATATTGGGCGTTGCCGTTTTTGGTCAGGTTCATCATTGCTTCGGTGCATTGCCAATCCTTGTGCTGGGCGTTCTGCGCCAAAAGCTCCTGTTCCAGCTGGTGGATACCTGCCTGATCCCCTTGGTCATAGAGCTTGGTGCGCTGTTCCATGGCGGCAAAGGGCGCCCAGCTCTTGGGGTAGACGATGTCCGCATCCCGGAAGGCCTCCTCCATGGAATTGACCCGGCGGAAGCTGCCGCCGCTTTCCTGAGCTTGCCGGGCAGCCAGCGCTTCGATCTCCGGCATCACCTCATAGCCCTCGGGGTGAGCCAGCACGATTTCCGCACCAAAGCGGCTCAGCAGGCCGATGATTCCCTGCGGTACGGAAAGGGGCTTGCCGTAGGAGGGAGAATAGGCCCAGGTCATGGCGATCTTTTTGCCCTTGAGCTTTTCCGCGCCACCAAATTCGTGGAGCAAATGCAGGGTATCGGCCATGGCTTGGGTGGGATGGTCAATATCGCATTGCAAATTGACCAGAGTGGGCTTTTGCGCCAGTACCCCATCGGCATGACCCTGCCGCACCGCATCGGCCACCTGATGCATATAGGCATTGCCCCGGCCGATGAACATATCGTCGCGAATGCCGATCACATCCGCCATAAAGGAGATCATATTGGCTGTTTCCCGCACGGTTTCGCCGTGGGCGATCTGGGATTTGCCTTCTTCCAGATCCTGCACCTTTAAGCCCAGCAGATTGCAGGCGGAAGCAAAGGAAAAGCGGGTGCGGGTGGAGTTATCCCGAAACAGGGAAACGCCCAGGCCGCTGTCGAAAATCCGGGGGGAAATATTGTGTTCCCGCAGGGCGCGCAGGGCGTCCGCTACCGTGAAGACCCCCATCAGCTCGTCCATGGTCTTTTCCCAGGTGAGGAAAAAATCTCCCTCATACATGCCCTTTAGCTTTAAGGTTTTGATGGTATCCAGGCATTTGTTCAGCATTGCGAAAACCTCCGTAGTGATTTTTGCGGCAGCGGCAAAGGCGTTCCCTTGCCCGCTGCCGGTTTTTTTATTTCTTTTTGCGGCGCACCGCAATAATCGCAGTCAGCGCCACCATAAAAGCTGCCATGATATACAGGGTGATATTGTAGCCGCCGCTTGCCAGAAAAATGGCCGTAGGGCCGTCTGCGCCGCCGATAACGCCCACAGAGGAGCCTGCCTGCCCGGCGGTAAACAGGTTGGCCAGAGCCAGCAGCACCACAAAAGCAGTGAGCACAATAATAATGATATATTGGGGTGTTTTCATCAAAAAAATACCTCCTGTGGAAAATCTGCCTGTTTGGCGCAGACTTTTATGCAACTTGTCAGGGTAAAGGGCATCGCATTTGCAAAACAGCCAGCGACAACAACGAATCTGCCGCGCTACTGGCAATATGGATGATTTTTATAGGCACATCTATGGCGCAGCCTACAGACTGTTCACATCCAGATTGTAGCTGCTGCTGTTGGGCACATTGCCCAGCCGCCAGAGGGAGATGCCGTCAATGCCCATCATCCGCGCCAGCGCCGCTTTTTCGCTGACGCTTTGCTGATCCTCGTACCAGAGGAAGATCCGTTTGCCTTCTGCGTTGGTATAGGTGAGATAGGGGTTGCGGTATTGCAGAGAATAGCCTTTGACCGCACCGGCGGCCAGTTGGGGGCCTACGGTAGATACGCCGGGCTTTTGCGCTGTGCCGGAAACCAGCTTGCCGTTGCCGTCGATCTCCCAGCCTACCGCCGCAAAGCTGACGGCCAGCACCAGCTTGCTCTTGTCGGCCACGCCGGTTTGAGGATCGCAGGCGGCCCGCAGGGAATAATAGACCTTGCCGATGGGGGTCAGCGCCGCATTTTGCTGCCAGGCGGTGCCTTCGTAACCATTCAGATTGGTGGGCTGATAGTCATGAGCCATGATAATTACTTTATCCGCCAGTTGGCCGATGGTGGCATAATCAAAACCATCGTAATGGGAGCCGGGCATCTTGGGCTGCACCGCCACATACAGAGTTTTGCCAAGGGGGGTTAGACCATCCCGCAGCAGGCGCAAAAATTCGTTAAAGCCTTCCCGCAGCTCCGCGCCTTTCAAGCCTTCGATATCAATGGTTACCCCAGCATAGGGGTTGCGACCCAGCGTGGCATAGCTGACGCTGACCTCGTTGAGGATGGCGTCTGCTGCTGCCTGCCGGTTTTCCGCCGAGGTGAGCAGTGCGCTGACATTTTTGGTCATAAAGACGCCCAGATTACCCACAACGCCGTTGCCTTCCAGCTCATTGACCAGTTGGTCATAGCCGGTGGGTACCATATAGGTGTTGCCGTCTGTGGGGGTGGTGGTGTTCAGCCAAACCCCTTTGGTATCATCCACGATCAGATTGCTCCACATATAGGTTACTGCGTCCATTTGCGCCGCGATATCCTTTTGGTTGTAGGCGTTAAAGGCGTAGAACCCATGGAGGAAGCTGGTTTTGGCCGCGTATTTTTCATAAACCCGGCTGAGCATGGCGGCGGCTTCCTCTCTATTGGCGGAGGATGCGGGCGCAAAGGAATCCGCGCTGACGCCGTTGATCATGCCGATATCATATGCTACGCAAATATAGCCCTGATTAGCACTGACGTCGGTAAATGGCAGCGCCAGACTATCTGCTGCCTTTGCCGCATCCTTCAAGCCCAGCGCCCGCACAAACATCACCGCCATTTCCTCCCGGGTAATGGCTGCATTGGGAGAAAAGCTGCTGTTTTTGTCGATGGCATCATTGGCAAGAGCGGTTTCTACATATGTATAGTACCAGCCCGCAGCAGAAACGTCGCTGAAAGAAGCGGCAGCCGGGCTGACCTTTTGCCAGTTTAGCATATTGCAAAGAATGGTGGCGAACTCCGCCTTGGTGATGGTTTTGCCGTAGCCGAACAGGTTTTGCCCCTGCCCGGTCATCAATCCGTAATTGTAAGCTTGGTCGATGGAAGAAACCGCCCAGCTGTCGCCGGGTACATCGCTAAATTCCACCGCCAAAGCGCTGCCGCCAAAGCCAAAGGTGAAAATGGCCGCCAGCAGTAAAACACCGAGAATTTTTTTCATGATGCTACCTCCTATATCGGTAAAGCCTGTCCTAAAACAACGATCAAAATAGGTGCTGCAAAGTAGCCAAACCCGCTTGTCAAATAGCCATTGCAACGTTTTTGCACCGGAGCGGGAAAAGAAGTGCCCATCGGGTGATGCGGCTCCTGCCATGGATTGATACCAGCGGTAGGAGAGGCGCAAGGCTCCATAGCGGCGCCTATTTTCGCGGGAGGATGCTTGGCGCGGCAGCTGGCTACAGGGGCTTGCGGTCGGTCAAGGCCAACGCCAATGTGGCCTCATCCGCATATTCCAGATCGCCCCCTACAGGCAGGCCGTGGGCAATGCGGCTGACGGAGATCCCTTTGGCTTTCAGCTTGTCCGCCAGATAGAGGGCGGTTGCTTCGCCCTCCACATTGGGGTTGGTGGCCAAAATGGCTTCTTTGATCCCGCCTTGCTCCACCCGGCGCAGCAGCGCCGGGATGGCAAGCTGCTCCGGGCCCACGCCATCCATGGGCGAGATTGCGCCGCCCAGCACATGATACAGACCGTTAAAGCTGCGGGATCGTTCCATGCTGGCAATATCCCGGGGCTGCTCCACGATGCAGAGCAGGGTAGCATCTCGGGTGGGATCCTGGCAAATGGGGCAAAGCTCCTGATCGGTATAGCCGCCGCAGCGGGGGCAGGCGTGGATCAGCTCTTTGGCCTGCAAAATCGAGTCGGTGAGCTGTTCCAGTGCGGCTTCCTCCCGGGATAGCAGGTAGAAAGCCAGACGTTGGGCGGATTTTGGCCCAACGCCGGGCAGCCGGGAAAGCTCCCGGATCAGCAATAGCAGAGATTGTGGATATAAGCCGGACATTAGAACAGCCCCGGAATGCCGCCCATGCCGCCGGTGAGCTTACCCATTTTTTCCGCCGCCAGCTCCTGGGCGGCGCTCATGGCATCCTTTACCGCAGCCAAAATCAGATCTTCCAGCATTTCCACATCTTCGGGATCGACGATTTGGGGGTCGATGGCGATGGAAATAATTTCCTGTGCGCCATTGGCCGCAACCCGAACCATGCCGCCGCCGCTAACGCCCTCCACCTCCATGGTTTTCAGCTCTTCCTGTGCCTTTGCCATATCACTTTGCATTTTTTGCGCTTGCTTCATCAGCTTTTGCATATTAAAACCCATTGTATTGCCTCCTTAATTAATTGTTTTTTAAATTTATCAAAACAGGCTGGCCTGTTGTTCTTCTGTTTCGGTGTCTGACGACCCATCGTTCTCGGCGTTATCCTGGGGGGACTCCGGCTCCGGGGGCTGGGCACCGATGACGCCGCAGATTTGCAGTGGACTGCCGCAGGATTGCTGCAATTTGTCCTCGATCAGATTTTTATGCGCCGGTTTGCGGCAGGCGCTGCTCATATGCAGCTCGTAGCCGGGGGGAAAGCTTAAGGTCAGCTGACTGCCGGAAAGGGCGGTGGGTTTCGCTTCCGCTACAAAAAAGTAGGTTCCCAGATTGACTTTGTAGATCTGCTGCAAAATATCCGGCCATAATGCGGTAATTTTTGCCAATTGGGGAGAGCCTGCCTCTGCCGGGTTGGCGGTTGCAGCCGGGCTTGCCGGTTGCGGCGGAGTCGCCGTGGGTGTGGTCTGCCTGGGAGCAGCTTGCACTGGCGACGGCGAAACGGGTGCAGCCGCCGGGGCTGCCGGGGTGGACTTTATCGCCGGGCTTGCCGCTTGCGGCGTAGCAGACGGCGCCGGGGCAGGCTTGTTTGCAGAAGCGGGTGCTGCTGCGGCAGGTTTGGCTGTCGGCGAAGCTGTTTGCTGCAAGGTGGGCCAAGGTCCGGCTTCCTCCTCCTGCGGCGGCCAGGCCGCTTTTTGCGGCGGGGTGGCGGCTTTGGCTGGTTTTACTGGTTTGGCTGCCGGGTGTGGGGTTGGTGGTCTCCGTCCGGCTGCCTGTTCCGTATCCGGATCCCAGTTGTCCTCCGGCTCCGGGTCTGGCTCCGGCGGCACCCAGTCTGTGGCAATCCCCCGCTTGGGCGCAGTCGCAGTTGCAGCCGTGGGCGTTGGCGCAGTCGCAGTCGCAGTCGCGGGCGCGGGCGCGGGCGCAGGCGCAGGCGCAGGCGTTGGCGCAGGCGCAGGCGTTGGCGCAGGCATTGGCGCAGGCATTGGCGCAGGCGTTGGCGCAGGCATTGGCGCAGGCGCGGGCATAGGCGCAGCCGTGGGCGTTGCCGTAGGCGTTTGGCGCGGGCGGGTGAGGATGCGGGGGGGATCGGCGGCGGCCCCCGCTTTGGGGTCGGGGCCGCAGGCTTTGAGCAAGGCCAGCTCTAGGGTGATCTGACCTTGGCGGGAATAGCGCAGGCGGCTGTCGGTATCGGCCAAAGCGGTCAGCAGGCCGATCAGCTGCTCGGGGCTGACGGATAAGGCCCATTCCGGCAGTTGCTGGTTGGCAGTGGGGTTGAGCCGGTCAGTCAAAAAATCCCGCAGCTCTGTCAGCAGGTCGGCCAAAGCAGAGCGCACATCCCGGCCATCCTCGGCCAGCTGCGCGGTAAGCTGTAGCATCCCGGCAATATCCCGCTGTACCAGCGTTTTGATTAGTGCCAGGATAAAAAAGCGGTCTACCGAGCCGGTCATCCGGGCGATTTGCTCCGGGCCGATGGCGCCCTCGCCTGCACCGGCGGCCTGATCCAGCAGGCCAACTGCGTCCCGCATCCCGCCCTGAGATTTGCGGGCGATCAGCCGGGCGGCGGTTTCCGTCAGGGGGATCTGTTCCCGCTGGGCAATATCCAGCAGATGCATGGCGATTGCCTCCTCACTGATGGGTCGAAAATCGAAGCGCTGGCAGCGGGAAAGCACCGTCAGGGGGATTTTGTGGGGTTCGGTGGTGGCCAAAATGAACAGCACGTGCTCCGGGGGTTCCTCCAATGTTTTGAGCAGGGCATTAAACGCCTCTTGGGTTAGCATATGCACTTCGTCGATGATATAAACTTTGTATTTCTCCTGGGCAGGCAAATATTTCACCCGCTCCCGCAAATCGCGGATCTCGTCGATGCCCCGGTTGGAGGCAGCGTCAATTTCCAAAATATCCAGGCTTTCGCCGTTGAGCCCCCGGCGGCAGGCCGGGCATTTGCCGCAGGGCTCGCCGTTTGCCGGTTCCAGGCAGTTGACGGCACGAGCCATGATTTTGGCCGCGGAGGTTTTGCCGGTGCCCCGGGGCCCGGCAAACAAATAGGCGTGGACAAAGCTGCCTGCGGCCACGGCGGCAGCCAGTATTTTGCCGATATGCTCCTGGCCGATTAATTGATCGAAGCCCACCGGCCGATAGCGGCGGTAGAGTGCGGTATAACTCATAGCGATCCGTCCTTTTTATGTCAGTCTGTCCGATAATTGCGCCATTACGTTGTGCTTGCGGCAAGTGTTGCGGCCATTTGCGATCTTGCTGTGTATAAGTGAGCCGGTCTGCCGCAAAAAATATTTTGGCCGATCCTTTTCCCTGGTCTGATCCGGCTTGGCGCCGGGCAGCGGAACGGGTTGGCGGTGGGATGGACAGGTGAAAAGCAATCAAAAACTGCATCCAGTATATTTCAATAAATAAAGGAAGATATCCTGCCGAAATTGGTGGGTTGGTGTCGCTTCCGGCAGGAAAGCAGATCAGGTTCAGACCATTTGCTCCGGCCTTACCAGCCTATCAAACTCCTCCCCGGTGAGATAGCCCAGGGCGATAACGGCCTGGCGCAGGGAGAGATTTTCCCCATAGGCTTTTTTGGCGGCTTGGGCGGCTTTGTCGTAGCCGATATGGGGATTGAGGGCAGTCACCAGCATCAGCGAGTTTTGCAGATTTTCTTGCATCCGCTGGGGGTTGGCGGTCAATCCGGCCAGACAATTGGTGGTAAAGGAGCGGAGGCAATCCGCCAGCAGCCCCACGGATTGCAGAAAATTGTAAATCAGCACCGGCATAAACACATTGAGCTGAAAATTGCCTTGGGACGCGGCCAGCGCCACGGCGGTATCGTTGCCCATCACCTGTACCGCCACCATGGTCACCGCCTCGCATTGGGTGGGGTTGACCTTGCCCGGCATGATGGAGCTGCCTGGCTCGTTGGCGGGGATGGTGATTTCGGCCAGATTGGCACGGGGCCCGGCGGCCAGCCAGCGCACATCGTTGGCCAGCTTCATCAGATTTGCCGCCAGCGCCTTGCAAGCGCCGTGGGCAAAGACTAGCTCGTCCTTGGCGGTAAGGCTGTGAAATTTGTTTGCGGCGGCTACAAAGGGCAGGCCGCTGCAACCGGCGATCTCTGCCGCCACCTCCCGGTCAAAGCCTAAGGGGGCGTTCAGCCCGGTGCCCACGGCTGTGCCGCCCAGCGCCAGCTCCAGCAGCCCGGGGAGAGCCAGCGTCAATTGCTCCCGGTTCTTTTCCAGCATGTTGCGCCAAGCGCTGATCTCCTGCGAAAAACGCAGCGGCGTGGCGTCCTGCAAATGGGTGCGGCCGATCTTGATGATCCCGGCGTTCTCCGTTTCCAGCTGCCGCAGCTGGGCAATGGCCAGCTCCAGAGCGGGGAGAAGCTGCGCTGTAATTTTTTGCGCCGCCGCGATGTGCATGGCGGAAGGGAAATCGTCGTTGGAGCTTTGGCTCATGTTCACATGGTCGTTGGGATGGAGCAGCTTTTCGCCCGCTTCCCGGTTGCCCAGATAGGCGATGACCTCGTTAACGTTCATATTGGTTTGGGTGCCGCTGCCGGTTTGCCACACAGCCAGCGGAAAGTGGGCGTCCATTTCCCCGGCTAAAATCCGCTGGGCGGCGCTTTCAATCAGCTGCCGACGGCGCAAATCCAGCTTGCCCATACGGCAATTGACGATCGCCGCCGCTTTTTTGATAAGAGTCAGGGCGTAGATGACCTCTAAAGGCATTTTTTCTGTGCCGATGCAAAAATTTTCCAGGGAACGCTGGGTTTGTGCGCCCCAATAGCTGTCCGCTGCCACTTTGATTTCACCCAGGGTGTCTTTTTCGATACGATATTCCATAAAAATCAATCCTTTTATCTGGATTTCTATTTTTTTGCTGTCTTATCAATATAACATAAAACCGGCGCAAATTGAA
>CAYOVS010000031.1:0-11824 GCA_964407445.1 uncultured Peptococcaceae bacterium | reverse complement strand
CTTTTTTAAAATTATGCAGAAAAAATTTATCTTTAATAACTATCTCGCTTGCCCTGGATGGCAACCACCCTGCGGATGATGCGCACATTGGCCGGGGTATCCACGCTGTTCAGCTCCCCATAGCGAACAATGCTGCCGTTTACCGCGTCGATTTCCGTAAAGCGGCCGTGCTCCACATCGTTGAGCATGGCAGAACGGTGGTTGGCTGTGGAACGGCAGGTGTCCAGCACGGTAGCCCAAATTTCGCCGTAATCCAGCGGAATGCCTACTTTTTGCGCTACAGCCACGCCTTCTACGGATAACTCCACCATATCTCGGACAATATCGGGATTTTTGGGCAACATGCCATTTTTCAATTTGTAGATTGCGGAAAGTGGGCTGATGACAGAATCCACGATCAGCTTTTTCCAGCGGAGAGGTTCGATATCGGTGGTGGCGCCGGCTGCCAGATTGCAGTTGTTCAGTAGACGCGCTTGCTCCATCGCTTCCGGAAGAGCTTCTTTGAGGACGGGTGCAACGATGGTCAAGCCGTTGGCGGTATGGAGAATTTCTCCCGGCCCCAGTTCATAGCCGCTATTATAGGTAATGCCGGCAAAAATCTTTTTCTTGGGGATGCGGCGGGCCAGCTCTTCCACATTGCCCAAACCGTTTTGCAGAGAAACCACCATCGGCCCGTCATCCAGCACACGGCTAATATCCCGGGCGGCCCGGGCCGTGTGATATGCCTTGACCAGCACAATTAACAGGTCTGCCGGAGGTGCTTCTTCCAGAGAATTGTAGGTAGGCACGGTCACCTGACGAAAGCTGCCGTCTGCCTCGCGAATGATGACGCCATTTTTGGCGATCTGCTCCATTTTATCCAAATCAATATCATAAAGGCTGACTTCTGCGCCTGCTTGCTTCATGATCGCTGCAAAATAGCATCCCATGGCACCGGCGCCGATAATAATCGTTTTCATTCTGCACCTCTATAATTATTTTCTCAAAGCCAAGGAAGCGCTGAAAAATAAGGGTAATCGGATTGGCAATTGCCCATTTCTTGCAGCGCTCCCCGTGGCTTTTAATACAACTTGCGCGCTTCGTCTTCTTCCATCAAAAAAGTGTGCTCCGTTTGCGGAAATGTGCCGCTTCTAACTTCTGTGGCAAAAGTTTCAATAGCATTGGTGATGATTTCGGCTAAATTGGCGTATTTTTTAACATAATGGGGTGGATCTGTGATGCCAAGGCCTAGTAGTTGGCTGAAAAGCAGCAATTGTCCATCGCAATTGGCGCCGGAGCCCATGCCGATGATGGGGATATCCACCCGCTCGCTAATCAACTTGGCCACCTCGCAGGTGACCCATTCCAGCAGGATAGCAAAAGCGCCAGCTTCTTCCAGGGCCTGGGCGGCTTCTACCAACTGCCAGGCGGTGCTTTCATCTCGTCCCTGAGGCAGATCCTCCTGCCACAGGCAGGCGGTTTGCGGCATCCGGCCGATGTGCCCCATTACCGGGATCCCCCGCCGTTTCAGCTCGCCGATCAACGGCGCCAGCTCTGCGCCGCCTTCAACCTTGACCGCATCGGCGCCTCCTTGCTGAATCAGTGCCAATGCATTGCGTACTGCTTCCTGGTCGTTCACATGATAGGAGCCAAAAGGCATATCCGCTACCAGCATGGCGTGGCGGCAGCCCCGATTGACCGCTTGCAGGTGATGGAGCATATCCTCCATCGTAACCGGAATTACCGTTTCGTAGCCCAACGTGGCAGGGCCAAGGGTATCGCCTACCAGCAGCAGATCAACGCCGGCTCGATCCGCCAGCAAAGAGGAAGGGTAGTCATAGGCAGTAACCATCACCAGCTTTTCGCCATCCACCATTTTCTGGTTCAGATCAGGGATGCCGATTTTGTGCTCAGACACTTGCAATCTCTCCTTTTTTTGCGCTGCGCTGTTATTGTAGCGCGGCAATTTACAACAACTACCGTTGTCGTACTTCTACCAAACCCTTCTTACAGCATTTCTCCCCTTCATAGCAAATTCCTTCTGTTTGGCAGCTGGGCCCGGCCTTGGCAAAGAGAGCCGGAGCGATTTCTTTCACCTGCGCCAGCATCAGATTGGCCATTTGGCGGATCTCCCATTGGGCCCGGCTGCAGCAACGCAGGCTGAAAAAATGATACAGGCTGCGGGCGTTCATCGTGACGATGATATTGGTGGCGGTGGCATTGGGCAGCACATAGCGGGCGTCCTCCGCCGGGATCCCTGCCGCCAGCAGGTTGTCGTAGGCCGTTTGCAGCGCCGCCATCAGTTGCCGGAAATCGGCTTCTTTTCCTGCGGCCTGCACCGCGGGGGGCAGAATGTAGGCAAAGTTTTTTTCTTTCACGTAGCGTTGGGATTTTTGGCTATAGGAGGCAATGCGATGCCGCACCAGTTGATGGGAAAGAGCCCGGCTCACCCCATCTATGGCAAAGGTAAAGCTGACATGCTCAAAGGGGGAAAAGTGACCCATTTCGGATAGCCGTCGGATAAAATCGTCGGCTTCTGCCTCTTCCATACTGTCGCATATTTCCGCGCCGCTTTTGGCGGAGTAGCACAGCCGGGCGGCGGCAGCCACCACCTGCTCCGGTTGAGGAGTGTAGCTTAATAATTGAACCTGCATAGGCAACCCTTTCGCAAAAAACTGTTTATTCCTGGGCAAATAATATCGCAAAGATCTGCTCCAGCCGTTGCTGCCTGCCGGTCAAATGCAGCCAGCCAATCAGCGTTTCCAAACCGGTGGCCCGCCGGTAGGTGGCCGCGCCGCTGTTTGGCGGCTGGCGGCCGCTTTTGGCATTGCGGCCATGGCGAAAGATTTCCTGTTCTTCTTCGCTGAGCCAGGGCTCGATCTCCGCATAAAGAGCGCTTTGCCGCTCCGCATTGACATAGCCCACGGCGGTTTTATGCAGCTCTCCGGTTTTCGTCAGGCCGCCATCCACCAGATAGCGGCGCACCGCCATTTCGTAGACGCAATCGCCGATATAGGCCAGCGCCAAAGGGGACATTTGCCGCAGTTCTGCTTCGGTGTATTGCTTCATATTCTTTTCCAGCGCGCCCCCTGCGGGGTATCTTCGATGACGATATCCAAGGCCTTTAAGCTGTCACGGATCGTATCGGCGGTGGGCCAATCTTTTTTGGCCCGCGCATTTTGACGGATCTGCAAAATCAGATCCAACAGCTGTTCTTCCAGGCCGTTGCCTTCCTTGGCCTGGGGAATGATCACGCCCAGTACGCTGTCAAAATCCTGGAACAGCTTTTGGCCGGCTTCGATATCCGCTTTAACGGGTGCGCCTGCGGCCAGATAGCTGTTGAGCTCGTGGCAGAAATTGAAGATGGCGGAAAAAGCCAAAGCGGTATTGAAATCGTCATCCATGGCTTCCACAAAGGCGGCTCTGGCAGTTTCAATGGTTTGGGTCAGTTTGGCTTCTCCGGCTTGTGCTTGTTTTGCCCCTTCCTGCAGCAGATAATAACTGTTGCGAATCCGCTCCAGACTTTTGGCGGCAGAGGCCAGCTTGTCGTCGGCAAAATCAATGGGGCTGCGATAATGGGTGGCCAGCAGATAATAACGCACCACATCACCGGGGAATTTGGCCAGAATATCCCGCAGCAGGAAAAAATTGCCCAAGGATTTGCTCATTTTTTCTTCATTGACGGTGATAAAACCGTTGTGCAGCCAATATTTGGCAAAATTGCCCCCGGCGGCCTTGCTTTGGGCGATTTCGTTTTCGTGATGGGGGAAGATCAGGTCGGCGCCGCCGCCGTGAATATCAAAATCTGCGCCCAGATATTTGCAGCTCATGGCGGAGCATTCAATATGCCAGCCGGGCCGTCCGTGTCCCCAGGGACTCTCCCAGTAGGGTTCGCCGGGCTTGGCTGCTTTCCACAGGGCAAAATCCAGCGGATCCCGTTTGATGTCCCCCGGAGCCACCCGGGCGCCGGAACGCATTTCGTCGATATCTCTGCCGGAAAGCTCACCGTAGCTGGGCAGGGAACGCACATCGAAATACACGTCGCCCTCCGCCTGATATGCGTGGCCGTTGTCGATAATTTTTTGCACCAGGGAGATGATTTCTTGCATATGAGCGGTAACCCGGGGATGCACGTCGGCAGGGAGGATATTTAATGCTGCGGTATCCTCAAAATAAGCTGCGATATATTTTTCGGCAATTTCCAAAGCCGTGCTGTGTTCTTCTGCTGCCCGGTTGATGATTTTGTCGTCAACATCGGTAAAATTTTGCACATAGGTCACATCATAACCTCGCCAAATAAAATAGCGGCGGATGGTATCGAAAACCACCAGGGGACGGGCGTTACCCAGATGGATATAGTTGTAGGTGGTCGGTCCGCAACAGTAAATACCCACCTTGCCCGGTTGATACGGGATAAATTCTTCCTTGCGGTTGTTTCTGGTGTTGTACAAACGAATGACCATTGTAAAGCTCCTTCCCGATGGTTTTACCACCAATAATTATATTATTATATCATTTTTAATACAAAACAAAAAGGGTTTCTCCCTAAAATATTGGTGAATATTTATCGGACGAGTCGGGGTATGAAAAACAAAGCCGCGCTGCGGTTATTCCAGTCGGTTGGTTCTAAGAGGGAGCGGTGTGCCATATACTATGGCATGGCACTCCGGACAAGCAAAAACAGGCTGCCCGATAACTGGGGTTACTGGCCATTTTTTAAGAAAATAATAATCCGATAAAGGAGATTGGATATGGAAAAGTCTGCGGATGAAACCTGGCAACAACTTTTGCCCTATTTGCCGGGGCTTTGGCGGGAAAGGCTGGCTGCGCTGCCTCAAAAGGAGCTGGCCCGGATGGAAGAGGTGCGGCTGAAGCCGGAACAGCCGGTAGTGCTCCGCTTGCATCAGGGCGAGGTTTTGGTGGGACAGGAAGGCCGTTTGGCCTATGACCCTGTACTGGCGCCGGTGTTGAGCGGAGAGGATTTTCGCAAGGCGGTGCTGCTGATTACCGATTCTTCCTTTTATGCGCTGGAGGAGGAGCTGCGCCGGGGCTATATCACCTTGCCCGGTGGTCACCGGGCGGGGATCACCGGCCGGGCCGTGCTGGAAAAAGGCGTGGTGCGCACCTTGCGGGAGATTTCCGGTGTCAATATCCGTTTGGCACGGCATATCCCCGGCTTGGCTTTACCGCTGCTGCCCTGGCTCTTTGACGCCAAGGGCGCACTGTGTCAAACCTTGCTGGTATCGCCGCCGCGAGCGGGCAAAACTACCATGCTGCGGGATCTGGCCTGTCTACTTAGTGATGGCGCTTATGGTTCTCCTTTCACCTGCGGCATCGTAGATGAACGCTCGGAGCTGGCTGCGGTGCGGCAGGGGATCCCTCAATTGCCCATCGGCCTGCACAGCGATGTGTTGGACGGTTGTCCCAAGGCGGAAGGCTTGATGATGCTGCTGCGCTCCATGAGCCCTCAGGTATTGTTCTGTGATGAGATCGGCCGGGATGAGGATGTGATCGCCATCCGGGAAGCCGCCCATGCCGGGGTCAAGGTGATTGCTACCGCCCATGGGGCGGATCCAGAAGAGTTGAGCCGCCGCCCGGCCTTGGCTACGCTTTTGGAGAGCAAGGCTTTTACCCGGATCGTCATTTTATCCCGGCGCTTGGGACCGGGTACGGTGGAATCCATTGTGGATGAGCAGCTGCGTCCGTTGGCTGCGCCGGGAGATGCTTATGCTTAAGCTGATTGGTGCGATTTTGATTTTGAGTGCGGCCATTTCCGGCGGGCGGCTGATGGCGGCTCGTCTCAAACGGCGCTGCACGCTGCTGTACGATTTGCAGCAGGGATTGCTTTGCCTGCTCAATCAAATCAGCTACGGCGCTTTGCCCTTGCGGCAGGCTTTGGCCGCGGCCGCCTCTGCCGCAGGCGGTGCGGAGCCGGTTTTTGCGGCGGCAGCAGCCCAATTGGCACAGGCCGACGGGCGTACGGCCGGGGAAATCTGGCAAAGCAGTCTGGCGCTGCTGGACGGTGTTCTCACAGAGGAGGATCGCCGGGTTTTACGGAGTATTGGCGCGGAGCTGGGCTTGACCGGCCGGGAGGAGCAGGTGCAAAGGCTGGAGCTGCTGCGGCTGCGTTTGGCCGGGCTGGAGCAAGAGGCTCGGGCTTCCGCCGGGGATTTTGTCAAGCTATGGCGCAGTCTGGGCGCGGCAGGCGGGGTGGTGCTGGTGCTGCTGTTCCTCTGAGGGGTAGGGCGGCGCACGGCCACAGAGAAAGCAAAGGAGACGCCTATGGAAGACATTTCGATTATCTTTTTTCTGCTGGCACTGGCGATTGCGGTGACGGTGTTACATACTTTTTTAAAACAGGCCGGTCGGGACGAGTACGCGTATCTCACCCTGGTGGTGGGACTGGCTTTGGGGCTGCTAAAGGTGCTGCCGGTGATCCAGCAGTTGTTTACCGGAGTGCAGGCGGTGTTTAATTTGTATTGAACGGGGTGAGGGGATGGGAGAAAGCGGAATCTTTGCCCTGACCGCCTTGGCAATCGCCGCCGCGATGATCGCGGTGTTCCTCAAGGAAAGCAAGCTGCCGGTTCTGGGGATGCTGGCGGCGCTGGCGGCAGGCGCGGTGATTTTTTTAAAGCTGCTGCCTTCGTTATCCGGTCTGCTGACCGGCTTTGCCGATATTGCGTCCCTGTCCGGAGTCAACAGCTATTATCTGGGCTTGATGCTGAAAATTATCGGCGTTGCCTATATTGCCGAGTTCGGCGCCCAGCTTTGCCGGGATGCGGGACAAAGCGCTCTGGCGATGAAAATCGAGTTTGTGGCAAAAGTGGGGATCATGCTTTTGGCTTTGCCGATTTTGGCGGCGGTAATCCGTTCGATCATGCAATTGTTGCAATGAAGCGGGTGCAGGCTGGCAAAAACGCGCAGGCAGGCAGCATCAAAGCGGGAGAAGCGCAACAAGCAAAAAACGGGGGAAACGGCATGGGCTGGCGGAGCAAAGGATTGGCGGTATTTTTGATAGCGGCGCTTCTTTTGGCAGGGTGGCCTGCGCCGGGCTTGGCCGCGCAGGAGGAAACTGTCCGGGAGAATGCCGCGCCGGAAACCGATGCTTCCGTAACCGAGCAAGCCTGGCAGTTGGTGGATACCAGCGAGCTGGAGCAGCTTTTGGCCGATTTGGATCAGAATATGGCTGGGCAGCAGCAAAGCTTTCGTCTGGGGGAATTGTGGCAGCAGCTGAAAAGCGGTCAGTTTTCTTGGGATTTGCAGGGTTTGCTTTCCGGCTTGGGGCAATTGTTTTGGGGAGAGATCCGCACAGAATGGACAACTCTGTGGCAGATCTTGGCGCTATCCTTATTGTGTGTGCTGCTTTCTGTGCTGAAAAGCAGTTTTTCGGGCAGTAATATTTCCCAGATCGGCTCTTTTGTGGCTTATTTGCTGATTTTTACCCCTGCGATAGCGGTGTTTGCCCAAGCGCTTGGGGAAGCCCGCGCCACGGTGACGCTGATCAGCGATTTGGTTTATGCGCTGCTGCCGGTAATGCTGCCGCTGCTGGCGGCGATGGGCGGCACGGCCACAGTGGCGGTGGTCAACCCCCTGTTGGCGGTGGCGTTGACCATCACTGTAACCTTGATGCGCAATATTATTTTTCCGCTGATCTTTTTTTCCGCATTACTCAATCTGATCAGCCGCTTATCACCCCGCTTTTCCGTGGAAAAACTGGCGGGGCTGTTCAAGGATGTGGCATTGGGGCTGCTTTCCATCACCATGACGGTGTTTGTCGCCTTTTTGGGATTGTCCGGGGTGGCGGCTTCTTCGGTGGATGGACTGACCGTCAAGGCGGCCAAAACCGCTACCGGCATTTTCATCCCGGTAGTGGGACATTCTCTGGCCGATGCGATGGATAGCGTGCTTTCTACGGTATTGGTGCTCAAAAACTGGATCGGTTTTGCCGGTGCGGTAGCATTATTGTTTATCTGCGCTGTTCCCGCCGTCAAAATTCTGGTGCAGGCTTTGCTGTTCAAGCTGGCAGGCGCGTTGATCCAGCCTTTGGGAGATCAAAATCTGGCGGAGGCGCTGACCGGCATCGGCAAATCGTTGACCTTGCTCTTTGCGGCCTTGGCCGTTAGCGGTCTTTTTGCCTATTTTGCTATTGCCCTATTGATTGGGCTGGGGAATATGGCAATGATGCTGCGCTAACCCGCAGACTGTCCATAAGCTGCGCCCGACTTCGTTGTCGGTGCCATACATCTTACCGAAAAGGGGAAGGAGATGCCAAGATGAGCCTGTTGGGCGAAATTGTCCGGGATGTGATCGCCCTATTGTTGGTGGGCGCGTTTTTGGAGATGCTGCTTCCCGATGGTGCGCTGGCCAAGTTTGCCCGGTTGGCGTTGGGCTTGCTGCTGCTGACCCTGATCGTGCAGCCCATTAGTCAGGCTGTGGTCGGGGATGCGCCCGCTTTGGATTTGCGCCAATGGACGGAGGCGCAGCCTGCTGCGGGGCAGGCGTATGTGGAGCAGGGGGAGGAGCTGGCGCAGTATTTGCAGGGAGAAGCTTATGGGCAATATGTCAGCGAGCTGTCCCGGCAGATCGAGGCGGTGGTGCTACTGGATGAGCGGGTGTCGCAGGCCACTGCCCAGCCGGAATTGGATTTGAGCAGCGGCAGGCTTACGGGATTGACCGTATTGATTTGCCCGGCGGAAGGCTGCACGCCGGATAAAGAAAAGCTGGTTCAGGGATTATCCGGCTTTTTTGCCATAGAACAGCAGCATATTATGATTCAGGAGGTTCAGAAAAATGGTGGAGAACAGGGAGCGGCAGGAGGAGCAACCGGCGGGAGCGACGCAACGGTTTCTCAAGAGCAAGCTGGATAAATTAAGCGAAAAAGAAAAAAAGCTTTTTTTTAAGCTAGGGGTGATTTTGGCCCTGGGGATTGTGCTGATGAATGTGGCGGGTTCGGTGGGCAATGGCAAGACGGCGGACGCCCCGGCACAAGAGCAGCAGGTGTCCCAGCCGGTTGCCGGACAACCGGTTGCCGACTCGCTTCAGGCAGAATTGCAGCAATTGTTAAGCCAGGTGAAAGGAGCCGGGCAGGTGCAGGTCATCATCAGCTATGAAAGCGGACCGGAAAAGATCTACGCCTATGACAGCGAGCAAAGCAACGACGAGGGAGGATCCAGCCAAAAAAGCTCCCTGTCTCAGACCAATAACAGTCCGGTGCTGCTGAAAGAAGCTCAGGCGGCGGCCAAAGGCGTAGTGGTGGTGGCGGAGGGTGCCGCCGATCCGCTGGTGCGGGAGCGCTTATATCAGGCGGTGAGCAGTCTTTTGGCGCTGCCTGCCAACAGAATTGCCATTATCGAAGGAAATGGGGAGGTATAAGATGTTGTATAAACCGGATAAAAAGAAAGTAAAACTGTCTTTGGCTGCGCCCCAGTGGGCGGTGCTGCTTTTTGTGGCTTCTTGTTTAACTTTGTTGTTTTGGGATATGGGGGATGGCAGTCTGGCGGGCAGCCTGACGGCGGAAGCTCCCGTAGTGGATTTGCCTTCCGCCCTAGAAGAGGAAACGGCGGCTCCGGTGCTGGCCCAGGCGGGGGGAGATGGGCAATCCGCCACCCCAGCCGTAAGCCAAACCGCAGCAGCAGATCAAGCCGAAACCGCCGGTGAAACCACAGAGAGCGCCGCCGCTTTTTTTGCCCGGTATCGTTTGGAGAGAGAACAAACCAAAGCTCGGGAACTGGAACTGCTTGAAGAGACTCTTAATAGTACAGAAAGCAGCCAGCAGGCCAAAACGGATGCGGCACAAAGCAAGCTGGCTTTGACGGAAAATCTCAGCGCCGAATTGAAGGCGGAAACGATTTTGGAAGCCAAGGAGTTTGGCGAAAACGTGGTGATTATCGGGGTCAAGCAGGCAACGGTGGTTTTGGATTGTCCTATTGATGCGGTAAAAGCGCTGCAGATTGCCCAAATCGTGGACGGTGTTTGCGGAATCGGTTACGAAACTGTAATTATTGTAAATCGGTAAATGATTTGGTATAATAGAGCTGTAAAACCGATTTTGGAAGCGGCATCTTGCATGTCGCTCTCTATACCTGTTGCAATACCGGATTATAAAGTTAAAAGGAGGTTATTCCTATGTCTGAAATCGAAGAGAGAATTGCCGAAAACACCTTGGATGGCGGTACTGTAGGTTCGATCAAAATTGCCAATGACGTGGTTGCTACCATTGCGGGTTTGGCAGCCAGCGATGTGCCGGGGATCGCCGGCATGAGCGGTGGCATCACCGGCGGCATTGCCGAAATGCTGGGTCGCAAAAATCTGACCAAGGGCATCAAAGTAGAAGTGGGCGAAGCCGAAGCTGAAATTGATATTTTCTGTGTGGTGGAATACGGCTATGCGATTACCGCTGTGGCCGCGGATGTGCAGGAAAAGGTGAAAAATGCGGTGGAAAGCATGACCGGTTTGGCTTGCAAATCCATCAATATTCATGTGCAGGGCGTTGCTTTTCCCGTAAAAGCGGAAGATGCGGCAGCAGAAGAAGTGGAATCGGAATAAAACCTTTCCCCGGTGGGTGAGGGCAAGGAGGTCATTATGGAAATTTTCCGCCGCGCTTTTCTGGTGGTTTGGGGCCTGGTTTTGGTTTGCTTTTCTGCCGCTGTGATCGTGTTTTTGCTACAGGGGCAGGTGGCCGCAGCCTTTTTTGCCGGGTTGAGCGCTTGTTTTACCTCTGGCAACGGGGTTTGGCTGCTGTTGGGTATCGCTTTGCTGCTGCTGGCGCTGGGTGTATTGACCTTGTTCAGCGCCTTTCATCGCAAATCGACTCAGCAAATGATTCAAGTGGAAAGCGCTGAGGGCACGATGATTAACGTAGGTTTATCCGCTGTGGAAAACGTGGTGCGCCGGGCTGCCTGCGATGTGCCGGGTATTAGCGATGTGCGCTGCCGTTTGAAAGTTTTGGACAGCGGCTTGGGTGTGAGTCTGTATCTGACGATTCCCCAGGGTGTGGCTGTTCCGGCTACCGCTGCTGCCGCCAAGGCGATGGTGGAGGAACAAATGCTGGCCATGACCGGGATCAAGCCTGCAGAGCTAAAGGTGATTGTCGATAATATTGTGGATAAATAGGAGGTTGGCGGATGGACGAAAATACGATTCTAGCCTTTTGGCGGGGGCATAAATGGCAAATCATTTGTGCTGTAATCGGTTTGCTTTTTGCGTTGTTTGTAATTACCTACGGCTTTTGGAAGGCGTTGTTCATCTGCCTGTGCATTGCCGCCGGTTTGTATATTGGAAAGCTGCTGGACGACAAGCTGAAGATTGGCGAATCTATCGGCAAAATATTTAAGAAATAAGCCTGATCGGCGGAGGGGCTATGGGCCAAATGGATGAAAAGGAACCTACTATCGAGGATAGATTTCGAGAACTGAACCGGGAGGATTTTCAGCACCTGTCACAGTCACCCCGGCGACGTTCCAGGGAAGCCTCGTTGATGCTGCTGTTTCAATTGGATTTGGGCGGCGGCTCTTGGGGTCCGGCAATAGAAATGTTGCATGCGTTGGGATTGAGCAAAGAAAACGAAGATTTTGTCAAAAATCTGGTGCAGGGTGTTTTAAAAGAACAAGCTGATTTGGACAAGCTGTTAAATCAATATGCCAGAGATTGGCAGGTAGCCCGGTTTGCCGTGGTGGATCGATGCGTTTTGCGATTGGCTTTGTACGAGCTGCTGCATCCGCAGGACTCGCCTGCGGCAATTGTATTAAACGAAGCGATCGAGCTGGCCAAAAAATTTGGCGACCCGGAAAGCGGCGCTTTTATCAACGGCATTTTGGATAATATCTATATCTCGGAGCTAAGCTCT
>CAYOVS010000030.1:0-11896 GCA_964407445.1 uncultured Peptococcaceae bacterium | reverse complement strand
AACCTCCGCTGCCAAAATCTGGCGCGGAGGTTATTTGACGGATAAGCCAAAATATTGTATAATACAACGATGAATTACAACAATAATGAACTAACCCCAGTTGCGCAAAGGCAGGCGGATATTGCCGCATACGAAAAACAGGTGCTGTCTTGCGCCGATTGTTCTTTGGCGGTCAGCCGCACCCAGCCGGTTTGCGGCAACCGCTGCTACAGTGGGGATATTATGCTGCTGGGCGAAGCGCCCGGTGCTGCGGAGGACAGGCTGGGCACGCCCTTTGCCGGGCAAGCCGGGCATCTTTTGGAGGAATTTCTGGCGGCTACCGCCATTCCCAGGCCGCGTTTATACATTGGCAATGTGGTCAAATGCCGCCCGGTCAAGCCTGGCAAAAAACCGGGGACTTTTGCCAACCGCACGCCTAAAGCATTGGAGCTTGCAGCTTGCCGCCGCCATTTGCAGGCGGAGCTTGCCTTGGTGCACCCCCGGCTGATCGTCACCCTGGGCGCAACGCCGCTATCTTGTTTTCTGGCGGAAAAGCCGGTGATGGGGCGCGCCCACGGCTGTCCCTTTGTCTGGCAGGAAAAACAGATCTTCCCCCTCTATCATCCGGCGGCAGTGATCTACAACCGTACTTTGGCTGGAGAGTATGCTGCCGATATGGAAAAGCTGGCTCAATATATTCTTGCCATGGATCGGGAAGGGTAGAAAAGCGAAGAAGGAGCTTGTTATGAAAATAGGCGTTTATGCCGGTACGTTTGATCCCATTACCAGCGGGCATCTGGATATTGCCAAAAGAGCGGCCCGGCTTTTTGATAAAATCATCATTGCCGTGGCCGAGGATAACTATAAAGAACCCCTGTTTTCCATCGAGGAGCGCTGCACCATGATTCGTGACGCTGTTCGGGAGCTGAATTGTGGCGATAATATCGAGGTTGACCCTTTTTCCGGTTTGCTGGTGGAGTATTGTAAATCCAGAGGAGCGGATTCGATTATCCGTGGCTTGCGGGCGGTTTCCGATTTCGATCAGGAGTTTCAGATGGCTTTGTTTAACCGCAGTCTGGAAAAAACCATTGATACGGTGTTTTTGATGAGCGGTTCCCGCTATTTGTTTATCAGCTCCAGCCTGATTCGCAAATCGGCGATGCTGGGGGCTTCCGTGGAAGGCTTGGTGCCGGATTGTGTGGCGCAGGCTTTGTATCGCAAATATCGCGGCTGAACAGGGAACAAACTGCCAAGATACAGCTTCTATATTAAGTTGCAAACCCTTTCGGCGGCTTAGCCACAGGGTCGTTTTGCAATTTGATAGCACTATTGCTCTGTAAGGAAAACAGATTTGAGGACATATTATGCGCAAATTTTCTTTTCGTTTGCTGCTTCTGTGCTCTCTGGCGACGTTGTTGTTGGGCATTGGCCCGGTTGCTTGGGCAGCGGAGGAAGAGCAAGCCGCACAAAATATCGGTATGGAAGAATCGTATTTTTCCGTCAACGGGCAATGGTCGTATACGATCATTCACAAGGTGGTGGTCAAAAACGAGCAGAGTACCGTTGCACGGGATATTCGCTTGCGGGTTCCGCTGATGGACGAAGAAATCCCGGTGTATATGATCAAAAATCAGGAGCAGCTGGAGCCCTATCCGGATGCTTTTGAGCAGGATGACAAGGGGTTGCGTTATGCGGTTTATTTGATCGACCGTTTGGCTGCGGGAGAAAGCAAAATCCTCTACCAAAAATATGCGGTTACCACCACCAGCCTAAGCTATGACATTGATTTTGAGGCAACTGAGTACAATTACGACCAAATTTCCTCCTTTGCCAATTATTTGCTGCCGGATCAGGATATTCAAAGCGATGATCCCGATCTTACTCAATATTTGCATAATGTGATCGGCGGCGAAACCAATCCCTATAAAATTGCCAAGCTGCTGTTTGCCGCGGTGAATCTGCAAGTTAGCTACCTGGAAAATACCGATGCGCAGGACGCCAAATCGGTTTTAAACCGCCGCACCGCCTATTGCGAGGGCTATGTCAATTTACTTACTGCTTTGTTGCGCGGGGCAGGGATTCCGGCACGGCGTCAAAGCGGCTATTTGTTTCAGCCGGATGCTCAACTCAATACCCTGCCTGTGGATAAGAGCAACGGATGGCTGCAAATCGACAAGCTGCGTCATACCTGGCTGGAGTTTTATTTGCCGCAAACCGGTTGGCTGATTTGCGACCCCACCTTTACCTATGCCTATACCATCAACGGTGCGGTCAATAAGTTTGTGGATTGGAGCTATTTTGCCCATATTCCCGACAGTCGCCGCTATCTCTATTTTCGTGAGGGTTCCGGCAGCGAGGATAAAATCACCTATACCTCTACCGGTAGCGATGTCAAAAGCAGTTTTACCTCGTATTTGTTGTTTGGCAAGCAAACCCAGGCGTTTAATGACATCAAAGGGCACTGGGCGCAAGGGGCGATCGAAGCCGTAGCGGAAAAAGGTTATTTTTCCGGCGTTGCCCAGGCCGTTTTTGCGCCGGAGCAAACTATGACCAGAGCCATGTTTGTGACGGTACTGGGGCGGATGTACGAAGCTTCCGGCGGCGAGATTGACGAAACCGGCAAAAGCGGTGTTTTCGCCGATGTGCAGGAACGTGACTATTTTGCCAAATATGTGAGCTGGGCAGTGCTCTCTGGGGTGGCGCAGGGCTATGATAACGGCAATTTTGGCGCAAATGACCCGGTGGATCGGCAGCAAATGGCCAAGATGATTACCGATTATCTGCGATTCTATTGCAAGGAACGGAATATTTCTCTGCCTGCACAATCCGGGGCCAGCAACTATACCGATCAACTGTCGATTTCTTCTTGGGCAGCGGAAGGCGTCAGCTTTTGCACCCAGGCCGGTTTGCTTTCCGGTATGCCCGGCGGTGCTTTTGCGCCCTTGGGTAAAGCCACCCGGGCGCAGGTGGCCACGATCCTGTGGCGCATGGATAGCTACTTGCAGGGGCTGTAGGCCGCAAGTAGCGGCGGGGCGCAAAGACATATTGCGGGATTTGGTTATGAGGGGTCCTGTGCCGCCGGAATCGATGGCAATTGATGGCGCGGTGAGAGAACGCGGTTTTTGTTCTGGTTGTGCCAATCACTATGCTAAAAAGCAATACTTTTGCATGATGCGGATAACCTAAAAAAGAGGGGTATCGTTTTTGAAACGATACCCCTCTTTTTTAGGCGCTTTGCCGCTTGCACCAATTTACTTTCGGCTATAACAGTTTTATCTCTGGGGTGCGCAGCACGTTGCGGCAGCAGAGGATGATCAGCAGCGCAGCGGCGGCGTTCCACAGGCAGGAGATGGCCAGGCCGCCAAAGAGAGAGGTGAGCCCCCATACCTCCGCCAGCAGCACCGCCAGGAGAATCCCCGGCGCGGCTATGGTGAGCAGCAGCAGAAAATACAGCGTCAGCAGCAACATTTTGCTGTTCAAACCGCCCATCACCCGCTCACTGAGAATATTGGCGGCCAGCAGGATCAGGCTAAAGCCAAAGCGGGCAATGACGCAGGCGGCAATTTGGCTGGGCGATAGGTGGAGCAGCAAGCCTACTGCGGTGAAGACCACAATCGCGTCAATGAAATTTTTAAGCAGACTTTCCGCTAAAATGGCCAGCAGCTTGTGAAAATTGTTGGCGGGAATCAAATATACATAGGGCTTGAGCAGCTCTTTGTTCCAGCGCCCCATGCTGATGACAAAAATTTGCATATAGGTGGCAAAGATAAAAACGGGCAAAATGCCCTCCCCTTGGGTGATCAGGGCAAAAATGACCGCCGAAACCAGGCTCATGATGATGCCCG
Organism: uncultured Peptococcaceae bacterium; assembly: GCA_964407445.1. Classification (GTDB taxonomy): domain Bacteria; phylum Bacillota; class Dehalobacteriia; order UBA4068; family UBA4068; genus JAILCQ01. The sequence goes on along the minus strand of CAYOVS010000030.1, from coordinate 8,072 downwards.
TATCCAAAAACGGCAGCTTGGTGCGGCGATTTTCCCGCAGATGTTTAAAGAAAAAAATCCAGGGGCCTTGGCCGTGGCGAAAGCCGCTTTTGCCGGTTTTGACCTGAGTTGGCACATTCTCGGCGATATTGCCGCTTTGGGCAGTGGCGCGCAGATTATAGGAATATTCGCTGGCGCTGAGTACATCTTCGTAAAATTCGCCGTGGCTTTTGCTGACCAGACGCACAAACAGCAGGCAAAACAGCAGCCAGGGCAGCAGCCATAAGGCCGCCAGACCGTATTGCTGGCTGATCCCGGCCGAAACGGCGGCTTTCATCCAGCCCACGATGGGCAGCCAATCGGCCCAGGGACGGTTGCAGGTATCAAACAGCGCCGTCAGCTTGGCCGGGGCGGATAGCAGGGGATAGCCAACCCAAACCGCCAGCAGGGCGCAGAGGACGATGATGGTGCTTTTCAGTATCGTTCTGCGGCGGTCGTGCTCGGCACAAAACATATAAATGGCCATAGCAGTAAGCTGCCCGGTGAAATAGACCAAACAAAAGCCCAAAATAATGACCACCAGATTGCCAAAGGTGATGCCAAAGCGGCTGTTAAGCCAGGCAAACTGAAAGAGGAGAAAAAAGCCTACCCATAGGGAGGTGCCCATTTGCTTGATCAGTCCGTAAATCAGGATGCTCTGACTGCGCAAGGGCGCAGTAAACAGCAAATTGACGTCGGACATGCCATAAAAGCTGGCGCCGCGAGAAAATCCCAGTTTGGCGCTGGTGTAGAAAATTAGCAGATACAGCCCCAGCACCATCACCGTCAGTTGGCTCAGCGGCGCATAGCTTTCGCCGGGGGCCGGCGGTTCGCTGCCGAAAATGGCTGTGCTGACCAGCAGGGCGATGATCAGCAGGGTAAAGATCAGCTTGCCGGGGTTAACTAGCAACTGGCGCAGGCTGTTTTTGTAGCTGAGGAATAATAAGTACAGCAGCGATCTCATCGGGCGTCACCTGCTTCCGCTGTCGGCTGCTGCTCGGTAATGGCAAAAAATAGCTCTTCCAGGTTTTGGCCGGTCACATCGTCATAGCGTTTGCTGGCAGCAAAATGACCATTGATCATAATATGGGCGATATCCCAATAATCCTCCACGCTATCCAGCATATGGGTGCTGATCAGCACCGCGCAGCCCTGGGCTTTCAGCTCCCGGAAAAGCTGCTTCAGCTCCTTGATGGCATGGGGGTCCAGACCCACCAGCGGCTCGTCAAAGATGATGTTCTGCGGCCGGGGCAACAGTGCCAAAGCAATGCTCAGCTTTTGCTGCATCCCCTTGGAAAGCTCCCGCCCCAGCTTTTTTTGCTTGTCGGCTAGCTCCAGTCGGTTTAGCAGCGTCTCCGCCCAATCCTGCCAATCCTTGAGCTGGTAAGCCCGGGCGATAAACTGGATATGCTCCTCTACGGTAAGCAGCTCGTAAACCGCCGGCATTTCCGGCACATAGCCCAGTGCTTTTTTGGCCTCCACGCTTTTGTTGTCAAAGCCGTTGATGGTGATTTGCCCCTGAAAGCGTAGCAGCCCGGCAATACATTTGATGATCGTGGATTTTCCGGCGCCGTTTGGGCCCAGAAGCACGGCAATCTGTCCATCCTCCACCGCAAAGCTGATATTTTCGTTGGCAATGTTTTTGCCGTATTTTTTAGTGACCTGTTCGATTTTTAACATGATAAGCTCCTTGTTGATCAAAATTATTGCGATATAAAACCAAGAAAATTATACCTTGTGGGGAAATAAAAGTAAATATTGTCTTATAATTCAGCTCCTTTTCATGAAATTACCAGTTGCTTTTCTACATGAAATCAGATGCAGGCTTTATACTAAGCTTGTCCGGTAAAACGGAACAAAATCAGAAAAGAGGTTTTAACGATGATGAATTGTGAAAAGATCCGGGTCGTGCAGTATGGCTGCGGTAAAATGAGCAAATATATTTTAAGATATTTATACGAAAAAGGTGCGGAGATCGTTGGCGCTATTGATGTGGATCCCCAGGTGGTGGGGATGGATGTAGGCGATTTTGCTGGGTTAGGTTGCAAGCTGGGCGTGGAGATCCGCTCCGATGCCGATGCAGTTCTGGATGAATGCGATGCAGATATTGCGATTTTGACCTTGTTCAGCTTTATGGATGACGTGTATCCCCATTTTGAACGCTGCGCCCGGCGGGGAATCAATGTGATCACCACCTGCGAGGAGGCTATTTATCCCTGGACTACCGCTTCCGCACTGACCAATAAGCTGGATAAGCTTGCCAAGGAAACCGGCTGCACCATCGTGGGCTCCGGGATGCAGGATATTTTTTGGATCAATCTGATCGGCTGCGTGGCCGGCGGGGTGCAGCGCATTGATAAGATCGAAGGCGCGGTCAGCTATAATGTGGAGGATTACGGTCTGGCTTTGGCGGAGGCGCACGGCGCCGGGCTGACCCCGGCGGAGTTTGAGGCCAAAATCGCCCATCCCACCACTTTGGAGCCTAGCTATGTATGGAACTCCAACGAAGCGTTGTGCAATAAAATGGGCTGGACGATCAAAGCACAAAGCCAAAAATGTGTGCCCTATTTCTACGATAAAGACTTATATTCCGCCACATTAGGTTCCACGATTCCCAAAGGAAATTGCATTGGCATGAGCGCGGTGGTGACCACCGAAACTTTTCAGGGGCCGGTGATCGAAACCCAGTGCATTGGCAAGGTGTATGGGCCGGATGACGGCGATATGTGCGATTGGAAAATTATCGGCGAACCGGATACCACATTTTTTGTCAAAAAACCCGCTACCGTTGAGCATACCTGTGCTACAGTGGTCAATCGGATCCCCAGCGTGCTTAATGCACCTGCCGGGTATATCACTGTAGAAAAGCTGGAGGAACTGGGCTATCTCACTTGGCCCATGCATATCTATCTGGGCTGATCAAGCTGTTCACCCGGCAGATAAGGTGTTGCAAATCATAACAGCGACAATAACGGCGTCCCAAGGGGATTGCCGTTATTGTCGTTTTTTTATCCAATACACATAAACGCCCCGGCAATTGCATAATATGAAGAAAAATGCCGGAGGAAACACCATGGAAAACGACAGATATATGACTCTAAAGGAATTGACCGTGTTGGCGCAAACGCCTTATGCCACCGTGAAACGGGATATCGACAACGGCCTGATTCCCGCCCATAAGGTTGGACGAAAATACTTTATTTCTGCCCAAGCCGGGCAAGCCTATGCCCGGCAAAAGCTTGCGGTGAAGGCAGTGGAGGGCTATACCATTCGGGAGCTGCAAGAAATATTGCCGCTCAGCTACGCGTTTATCATTGAGCTGATTCGAAGCAATCGTCTGGCGGCGGTAAAATCGGGGCGGCGCTATATTATTCCCCATGCCGAGCTGGAAAGATTTTTGCAGGACAGCACCTTATTCCGGCAGGAATAAAAGGAATTGTTTCTTAAATAGCCAATTCTTTTCTGCAAAGAGGTGAACACAAAGTATGCGAGAAGATTGGCTAAGCCTAGAGGAGCAGTGGCTTGCTCCCTGGGCGTCGTTTAGCAGGACAAGCAGGGGACGGCTGCGGCCGGAGGAGGAATGTCCGGTGCGCACCTGCTATCAGCGGGATCGGGATCGGATCATCCATACTAAAGCGTTCCGCCGGCTGATGCATAAGGCGCAGGTGTTTCTCAACCCCAAAAGCGAGCATTTTCGCACCCGCTTAACCCATACGCTGGAGCTTTCGCAGATTGCTCGTACCGTAGCTCGTGCTTTGCGGCTAAACGAGGATTTGACCGAGGCCATTGCGCTTGGGCATGATTTGGGACATGCGCCCTTTGGCCACGCCGGGGAGCGGGCTTTAGCGGAGGTTTCCCCCGGCTTTAGCCATAATAAACATAGCTTGCGGATTGTCGATGTGTTGGAGCACGATAACAAAGGTTTGAACCTAAGCTTTGAGGTACGAGACGGAATCGTCCATCACAGCGGCGATCAGGGTCAGCCCTGCACCCTGGAAGGCAAGGTGGTGCGGCTATGCGACCGCATCGCCTATCTCAACCATGATATCGACGACGCGATGCGGGCGGGCTTGATCTGCACCGCCGATCTGCCGGAGGCGGCGCTGTTTTTTGGCGATAGTCAAAGCAGCCGGATCAATGCCATGGTTTTAGACGTGGTGACTGCAAGCCGGGATAAGCAGCAAATTGGCATGACGCCGGATGCTGCTGCCGCATTGGATGGGCTTAGGCAGTTTATGTTTCAGCGCGTGTATATGCATCCCCAAAAATTGGCGGAGGAAGACCAGGCCAGGCGGATTATCCTGGAATTATACGGATATTATCTGCAAAATCTGCAATTGCTGCCCCCGGAGCATAGCCAGTATCCCCCGGAACAGGCCGTCACCGATTATATCGCCGGGATGACCGACCAGTTTGCAGCAGAGCATTACCTCTCCCTGTTCCCCGAAACCCAGTTGCTGTTCTAGCACGCTCTGGGATGTGTTGCAATGCCCCCGGTGGTGCTTATTTTCGCGGAGGTTGGATTGGTAAACATCGGTAAAAAGTATAGGATTTGAGAAAACCGGCTATAATACCACCAGTTTGGCAGGAAATGGCAAACTTTAGGCGAATAGAACTTTGCTTGCAGGTGTAGAAGCGTTTATTTTTGTCTGACCCACGGTGCTGTTTGGCTGTGGATAGAAAGATATGGATTAGACTATGGTAAGAATGATCCCCCCGGAAATTATTGATGAAATTATTGCCCGCACCGATATTGTGGAATTGATCGGTCAATATGTGCCGCTTAAAAAAAGGGGCCATCATTATTTTGGTTTGTGTCCTTTTCATAATGAAGATACGGAAAGCTTTGCCGTAAACCCGGAAAAGCAATTTTATAATTGCTTTGGCTGCGGCAAGGGCGGCAATGTGATCAGCTTTGTTCGGGATATGGAAAGCCTTAGCTTTACCGAAGCCGCCAAAAAGCTGGCGGATCGGGCCGGGATCGCTTTGCCGGAGGAGGCGCTTTCCGCTGCCGCCCAGCAAAAGCTGGATGAGCGGCGGCAATTGTTCCGTTTGCACGAGCAGACCCGGGATTTTTACCGGCAATTGCTGTGGGCAGGCGAGACCAATGCGGGGCAAGCTTATTTGCGCAAAAGAGGGGTTAGCCGGGAACTGGCGGAGCATTTTGGATTGGGTTATGCGCCGGAATCGGAATGGCAAGCGCTCTACGATCATCTCAATGGTAAAAATTCCGGTGAGATGCTGGAAAAGGCCGGCTTGGTAAGCAAAAGCGCCAAAAACGGCAGGTATTATGATAAATTTCACGGGCGGCTGATTTTCCCCATTGCGGATTACCAGGGGCGGGTGATTGCCTTTGGCGGTCGTACGCTCACCAATGAGCCTGCCAAATATTTAAATTCCATGAATACGCCTCTGTTCAATAAATCCCAACAATTGTATGGGTTGGATTTGGCGGCATCTACTATTCGCAGCACCAATATGGTGTTTATTATGGAAGGCTATATGGATGTGATTGCCGCTCACCAATACGGCGTTACCAATGCGGTGGCCACTCTGGGTACGGCCTTTACCGAGGAGCATGGCCGGTTGCTGAAGCGTTATGCCCCCGAGCTGCCCAACAAGCTTACGGTGTATCTGGCCTTTGACGGCGACCGGGCGGGGGCGAAGGCCGCTTTGGGCGGCTTGACCAAGCTGCGGCAGTTGGAGTATATTCAGGTGCGGATCTTGGTGCTGCCGGAAGGCGACGACCCGGATGATTTTTTACGCAGGGAGGGTGCGCCGGGATGGCAGGAACTGGTAAAACAAAGCTCGTATCCCATTTTGGATTATCTGCTGCGGCTCGCCCTGCAACGTCATGATACGGAAAATGCTTCCGGCAAAAGTGAGGTTGTGGAGGAGCTGCTGCCGGCGATTGCCGCTACCAAAAGCGGTGTGGAACGAGAGGGCTTTATCCGAGAGCTGGCCAGACAATTGCAGGTGAACGAAGAAAGCGTGTATGCGGATTTGCGCCGCAGCGGCCTGAAAATCGCCAAACCCGGCGGCGGAGCCGTCAACCCGGCAGCACTAAAAACCACGGTACTCAAAAGGCCGGAAGTCTTTTTGTTGCGGCTGGCCTTGGAGGATAAAAATATTTTTGCTTTGGCCAAACGGGAGTTGGGCGAGGATTTCCCGGCCAATGCACAAGAAGCCCAGCTAATCTCCCTGATCGAAAATTTGGGTGAGGAGTATGACTATCATCCGGCTACATTATTCAATCATATTGAGCCAAATAGTGAAGGGTTACGACAATTTTTGTTGAAATTATTACAAGCAGATATTCCGCAAGGGGATAAAGGCAAATTGGCGGGGGAATGGATCAACGGCGTGAAACGCGCCTTGCTGCAAGGCCGTAAGGCGGAGTTACAGCAAAGACTGACCCAGGCCATAGCCGCAGGCGGTGAGGTACGAGAACTGTTGGCGGAAAAGATGCTTCTGGACAAACAATTTGAGGAATTAAAGGGATAGGGAAAGCGAGGATTGACCATTGGAACACACCAAGGAGGAAGCCGTTAAAAAACTGATCGATACGGCCAAGCCCAAAGGCTATATTTCCTACACCGAAATCATGGACGCCTTAAACGAGGTGGAACTTACTCCCGAGCAGATAGACGAAGTCTATGAGCAATTGGCTCATGCCGGGGTAGAAATTGGTTCGGCGGATATAGTCATGGAAGTTTTGACTGATCCGGATGACGCGGAAGTGTTGCCGGTGGTGGAGCCTCTGGAGATAGATCTTACTGTCCCTGAAGGTATAGCTATCGACGATCCGGTACGGATGTACCTGAAGGAAATCGGCAGGGTGCCTTTGCTCACCGCAGACGAGGAAGTTTTGTATGCCCGTTTGATGGAGGAAGGCGACGAAGAAGCAAAGCGGCGTTTGGCGGAAGCCAATTTGCGTTTGGTGGTCAGTATTGCCAAGCGTTATGTAGGGCGCGGTATGCTGTTTTTGGATCTGATCCAGGAGGGGAATCTGGGTCTGATTAAGGCTGTGGAAAAATTTGATTATCATAAGGGCTATAAGTTTAGCACCTATGCCACTTGGTGGATTCGGCAGGCGATTACCAGAGCCATTGCCGATCAGGCGCGCACCATTCGTATCCCGGTGCATATGGTGGAGACGATCAATAAGCTGATTCGGATTCAGCGTCAGTTGATTCAGGAGCTGGGGCGTGATCCTTTGCCGGAGGAAATTGCCGCAGAAATGGAGATTTCTGTTGAAAGAGTACGGGAAATCCTCAAAATTTCCCAGGAGCCGGTCTCTTTGGAAACCCCCATCGGCGAGGAAGAGGACAGCCATTTGGGCGATTTTATCGAGGATGAAGAAGCCTTGGCGCCTGCCGAGGCGGCCTCCTTCTTCCTGCTGCGGGAGCAGCTGGAGGATGTATTGGGTACGTTGACCCCCCGGGAAAAGAAGGTGTTATAGCTGCGTTTTGGTCTGGAAGATGGCCGCAGCCGCACCCTGGAAGAAGTGGGACAGGTCTTTGGCGTAACCAGAGAGCGGATTCGCCAGATCGAGGCCAAGGCCTTGCGCAAGCTGCGTCATCCCAGCCGCAGCAAGAAATTGAAGGATTATTTAGATTAGCTAAAAAAACCGGTCTTAGACCGGTTTTTTTGTTGGGTTGCTTTTTCGATATATTTCTTGCTTTTTTGTTGATTTATCTATTCCTATATGATATAATAATTACTGCAATTTCATATTCCGTTGAATCTTTTAGGAAAAAGCCTTGTGCTTGCCGAAGGAGTAAAACTCTCAGGCGTCGGGAAACCGGCAAGACTAAAAGTGGAGGAAACTCTGGAGAAGCTCATTATTTGAGTGCCGAAGGTGCAAGGCTTAGGCCGAATCTCTCAGGCAAAAGGACAGAGCAAGTAGTGCGGGCAGGCCATGTGCTTGCTATTTTACGTGTGCTTTTTATATGTCGTTTTGATTTACCGGAGCTTCCTATCAACGGGGGGCTTTTCTTTTTTGCAAATTTTTTATAAAGGATGGGAAGTAAAATGGATTTTCTAGCTAGTAT
>CAYOVS010000029.1:11463-12062 GCA_964407445.1 uncultured Peptococcaceae bacterium | reverse complement strand
AATAAAAAGCCTTCGGCGCTGGCTTATTTGCAAAAGCACATCCGGGAGGTGGACGAATGAGACATTTGCTCAATACCCTGTTTGTGATGACCGAAGACAGCTATCTGGCGCTGGACGGAGAAAATATCCTGATTTTGCGGGAAGAAGAAACGCTGGGACGCTTTCCCCTGCATACCTTGGAAAACATCCTTTATTTTGGCTACAAAGGCGCAAGCCCCGCCCTGCTAGGGGCTTGCGCCAAAAGAAGCATTTCCTTTTGCTTTTTAGATCGGCGAGGCCGTTTTTTGGCGCGGGTCAGCGGCGAAACCAGAGGCAATGTACTGCTGCGCCGCCAGCAATACCGTCTGGCGGATCAACCTGCCGGTAGCTGTGGGATTGCCAGCGGCTTTATCTGCGGCAAGGTGTATAATGGCCGTTGGATTTTGGAGCGGGCCACCCGGGATCATCCCCAGCGGGTAGATGTGGCAGCGCTCAAGACAGCCTCCACAGCGATGGCACAGCTTTTGCCGGAAATTGCCGCCACACCCGATCTGGACTATTTGCGCGGCCTGGAAGGAAAGGCGGCAGCAGCATATTTTAGTGCTCTCGACCAACTGATT
>CAYOVS010000029.1:0-11453 GCA_964407445.1 uncultured Peptococcaceae bacterium | reverse complement strand
GGACAAGGTAAACGCGCTGCTTTCCTTTGTGTATACGCTATTGGCCCACGATTGTGCCGCCGCGCTGGAAGCCGTTGGTCTGGATCCGTATGTAGGATTTCTGCACCGGGACAGACCCGGCCGCTGCTCCTTGGCGTTGGATCTGATGGAAGAGCTGCGACCGGTAGTGGCAGACCGGTTTGTGGTTTCGCTCATCAACAACCGGGTCATCCAAAGCCAGCATTTTTTGACCAAGGAAAACGGTGCGGTGCTGCTGGAGGAGGAAGGCCGAAAGCTGCTGCTGAAAGCCTGGCAAAGCCACAAACAAGAGCAATTTAAGCATCCTTTTCTGGAAGAAAAAATGCCTTGGGGCTTGTTGCCTTATGTACAGGCCTTGCTGCTGGCCAGATATATCCGGGGCGATTTAGATGCATATCCGCCGTTTTTGTGGAAATAGGAGGTTGCAATGCTGGTTCTGATCACCTATGATGTAAATACCGGCGATGCCGCCGGACGCAAACGTCTGCGCCAGGTAGCCAAGCAATGCCAAAACTATGGGCAACGGGTGCAGAATTCTGTCTTTGAATGTCTGCTGGACGCCGCAAAATGCCGCGAAGTGCAGCATATTCTGGAACAATTGATTGACAAGGAACGCGATAGCTTGCGATTTTATTATCTTGGCAACAACTATCACACTAAGGTAGAACATATCGGCGCCAAGCCAAGCTACGACGGGGAAGGATTACTGCTGTTATAATATGCAATAGTCTGCATCTCCCCCAAATAAAGCCGGTGCGAGCCCCAAGCAAACATTCTCTACCCCATAGGTTCGCACCAGCTTTTTAGGATTTACATCCCCGATAACAAGAACACAACACAATACCAGAGAAATACCACTAAGGTTTATGGCATAAAATCATTGCGATCACCAATACAACAGCAGATGCTGTACTTGCAATGTATAATAATGCAAAAAATGTTTGAGTTTGACAGTCGCTCCCCCCGCGGGAGGAACTTTTGGCCAACGCCCGGCCCAAGCTGGGAAAAATGCCGGAAAGCATTGCCTGTTATGATACGATAATCCTTGGGTATCCCAATTGGTGCGGCACCATGCCCATGCCCGTTTGGACCTTTTTGGAGCAGTATGATTTTACCGGAAAAACGATATTGCCTTTTTGCACCCATGAAGGCAGCGGTATCGAAAAAAGCATCCGCGATCTGCAACAACTCTGCCCCGGTGCAAAAATCAAAAAGGGGCTGGCCATTAAAGGTCAAAATGTACAAAGTGCGGGAGAAAGCATTGCCCAGTGGCTTGCGGAACTGCACCTGATAAACGCGTAAGCGTCTTGGCCCGGCAATCCCTATGGCCAAATCCGCAAAGAGAAGTATTGATCCCAGACAAGGGAACTGTTTGGTTTGTAATACGTCCATCCACAATAGGAAGCATGTCCAGATGGGGGCAATGCAAAAATGTCGCATACCAGTCCGGCATGAACAGACTCGAGCTGCATTTCTGCTCCACGTTGTACCCCATCCATGTGGACAGGAATACGCCAGTTGCACCGCACCGCAATCCTCTTGCCACTGCGCGCCAAAGATTATCGGCAAATTTAGCGGGATGATTGCATCATCCTGCAGAAAAGGGTAAAATAAGAATAGGTCTCCCGTTGTTGCTACTGCGCCGTTTTCGGCTCCAAAAGGTATCCGATTGTGAACTTTAATTCCCTGCAATATCTGCTCTTTCTGCCAGCCACCATCCTTGTGTACTATACGCTCAGGCCAAAATGGCGCAATGGGGCGCTGCTGGTGCTGAGCTATTATTTTTATGCCTGCTGGCAGCCTGTCTACGCCCTGTTGATGCTGCTTTCCACCGTCATCACCTATCTTTGCGGTTTGCTGCTGGAAAAACAGGTCGGCGGACACAAAAAACTGTGGCTGGTGCTTTCTCTGCTGCTCAATTTGAGTATTCTCTTTTTCTTTAAATACTTCAATTTTGCGGCCATAGCCATAACAGGCCTGCTGGACAAGGTTGGTCTGTTGCTGACAATTCCCCGCCTGGATCTGTTGCTGCCGGTGGGCATCTCCTTTTATACGTTTCAGGCGCTGGGATACACCATCGACGTTTACCGGGGAGACATTGCCTCCGAGCGCAGCTTTTGCGTATACGCGCTTTTTGTCTCGTTCTTTCCCCAACTGGTGGCAGGACCCATCGAGCGCTGTAGTAATATGCTGCCTCAATTTCAGCAAATCCACCGTTTTTCTTTCGCCAATATCAAAGAAGGGCTTTTGCCGGTTCTATGGGGCCTTTTCAAAAAAATGGTGCTGGCCGATCAGCTTGCGGTTTTGGTCAACACCGCCTACGGCGACCCCGGCTCTTTTACCGGCATGCAGCTGCTTTTTGCCACACTTTGTTTTGCGGTGCAGATCTATTGCGATTTTTCCGCTTACTCGGATATTGCCCGAGGATCCGCCGCCATGCTGGGTTTCCAACTAATGCGCAATTTTAACGCACCCTATTTTGCCGTTTCCGTCAAGGATTTTTGGCGCAGATGGCATATTTCCCTGTCCAGCTGGTTCAAAGATTACCTCTACTTTCCCTTGGGCGGCAGCCGCTGTGCCAAATGGCGGATGCGGCTCAATCTGATGATCGTTTTTGCCGTCAGCGGCTTGTGGCACGGCGCGGCGTTCACCTTTTTGATCTGGGGTCTGCTCAACGGCATCTATCAAGTGCTGGGCGATTTGCTCAAACCGCTGCGGCAAAAAGCCATGGCGCTGTTGCATCTGGGGCAAGAAAATCTCCTGCGCAAAACCCTGCAAAGACTGCTGACCTTTGGTCTGATTTGCCTGGCCTGGGTGTTTTTCCGGGCAGATACCTTGCCGGATGCATTGGCGATTCTCAGCACCATGTTTGCTGATCTGACAGCGGGCCGCCTCTTTCCCCTTGCCTTTAGCAGCTTGGGACTTTCCCGCAGCTATCTTTTGCTGCTGGGCGTTTGCGTTTGCGGCCTTTTTGCCGTGGATGGGTTGTCGCTCCGGTATGATTTACCCGCTAGGATCAACCAAAGCCTGTTTTGCAGATACGCCATCTACTTTGCGCTGATTCTGCTGATCCTGATCTTCGGTTCCTACCCGCAGGATTTTGTCTATTTCCAATTTTAAGGAGGCTCACCTTGTTGAAAGCGCCTTTGTCTAAAAAAGCAAAAGAAGGCATCGCCGCCGCAATCTTTTGCGGCCTGCTGCTTTGCGTGCTGGTACTGGCGTCTTGGGTGCTGATCCCGGCCCGCACAGAATACGGCTCCACCTGGGGCAGCTTTGCCGCAGAGCAGCCTGACAGCATTCAGGCCATGTTCTTTGGCAGCTCGCTGGTTTATTGCGATGTGATCCCGGCAGTGATCTGGCAAGAAAGCGGCGTCGCCTCCTATGTGATGGCAGGCCCGGAGCAAACCTTTTCTACCACCTATTACTACATCAAACAGGCTTTGCAAACCCAATCGCCTTCCGTGCTCTTTATAGAAGCAACCGGCATTTTTTACCCTCGCTATACCGGCTTTACCAAAGTGAATATCGGCTATATGCCCTTTTCCTTCAACCGACTGGAAGCTACCTTTGCCGCTGCGGAAAAAGAACAATGGTGCGGCTTGCTCTTCCCCCCCTTCAATTATCATGACCGCTGGGATCAGCTTACTGCCTTTGATTTTAAAAAAGCGGTTTGCGGCTATCCCGCCGACGAGATGGCAGGCTATACCTTTTTGGATCGGATCGCCAAAAACGATATGGATAAGGTTTTGCAGCGCACTGTAGAATTTGACCAGGAAACGTATGATCTGAACATCTCTTATCTGCATAAAATTGCCTCCCTGTGCGCAGAAAAAAAGATTGCTTGCGTTTTTTACCTTACCCCCTCCTATCTACGGCTGGCCGACACCTATCTGGAGATGCTGGCGCAGGATATGCCAACCGGGGAAAATATCCGCTTTATCGATTTCAATGCAAATTTTGATGACCTGGGCATTGATAATTATCAGGATTTTTACGATCATATGCACTTTAACTATCGGGGCGCGGAAAAATTCTCCGCCTCTTTGGCACAATTGCTAAGCGAATATCAGCTTTCCCCCGCAGCGGATACTGCGCTTTGGCAAAACCGGCTGGACGCTTATCACGCAAAAGTAGAGAACACCAACTGAGCTTTAGTATTTTTATGCCAACACACCGGCTTGAGCAAGAATTACCCTGCGAACATTAGGCGAAGCTTTGCTGAAAAAGCCGTGAACTCCCTTGACGGTATTTGTCGCAAAAGCTATAATGACTGTGGATAAAGCTGTTGCATCATCGACAGTTTTATTTGCAACAATATAGGTATGCGCATAGGAGGGTTGTTATGAAACGGTCGGTCGGCATAGAATTGCGTTCCCTGACCAATTTGATCATGCGTCAGATAGAATACAACGGTACTGCAGATGCGCTGGAACGAATCAGCGGCGCAAACATCTGGATTATCGGCTATCTGGCCGCCTGCAGCGGGCAAGACGTCTTTCAGAGAGATCTGGAGGACGCTTTTGGCGTGACCCGCTCCACCGCCTCTAAAGTGGTCAATCGCATGGTACAAATGGGCTTGATCCAAAGAGAAAGCGTTGCCTATGACGCCCGGCTCAAAAAGCTGTCCTTAACAGCCAAGGCCCATCAACTGGTAGATTTGATGCAAAAAAATGCTGCCGTGATGGATGACCGGCTGACAAAAGGGTTTTCCCCGGAAGAGTTGGAAACCCTATTTCAATATATCGAACGGATGAAGCAAAATTTTCAACCATCCAAAAGCAATCATTCCCGGCAAACAGAAAACAACAAGGAGCAATAAGACACAATGGCAAAAGTGATCGGTATTGATTTGGGCACAACAAACTCCTGCATGGCCGTGTTGGAAGGCGGCCAAGCCACAGTGATCGTCAACGCAGAAGGAAGCCGCACCACCTCTTCGGTAGTTGCTTTTAGCAAAAACGGCGAGCGTTTGGTAGGCGAAATTGCCAAGCGGCAGGCTGCCGTCAATGTAGGCCGCACCATCAGTTCCGTTAAACGGGATATGGGCAGCAACAAAAAGATTCGCATTGACAGCCGGGACTATACCCCACAGGAGATCTCAGCCATAATCCTGCAAAAGCTGCGCAAGGACGCGGAGGCCTATTTGGGCGAATCGGTGGCCGATGCGGTGATTACCGTACCCGCTTATTTTACCGACGCCCAGCGGCAGGCTACCAAGGACGCGGGCACCATTGCCGGGCTCAACGTACAGCGCATTATCAACGAGCCCACAGCGGCGGCTTTGGCCTTTGGTCTGGACAAGGAAAATCAGCCGCAAAAAATCATGGTCTATGATCTGGGCGGCGGCACCTTTGACGTATCGGTGCTGGATATTAGCAACGGGGTGATCGAGGTTTTGGCCACTGCTGGCAACAACCGGCTGGGTGGCGATGATTTTGACGCTTGCATTGTGGACTATTTGGCCAAAGAATTCAAAAAACAAAGCAAATACGACATTACAAAAGATCCGATTGCGCTACAACGGGTAAAAGAAGCGGCGGAAAAAGCCAAATGTGAGCTTTCCGGTCTGGCGCAAACCCAGATCAATCTGCCCTACCTGGCCAATACCGCCCAAGGCCCTCTCCATCTGGATCTGCCGCTGACTGCGGCCAAATTCAATCAGCTTACCGCCCACCTGGTGCAGGCCACCATGGGCCCGGTCAAGCAGGCCATGGCCGATGCTGGCCTGACCCCGGCGCAGCTGGACAAGGTGCTGCTGGTAGGCGGCTCCACCCGCATTCCTGCTGTACAGCAGGCAGTAGCCAGCTATGCCGGCAAAGCCCCCTTTAAGGGCGTCAACCCGGACGAATGCGTGGCCATGGGCGCAGCGCTGCAAGGTGGGGTGCTTTCCGGCGCGTTGACCGCCGGGGGCAAGGCGTTGCTGCTGCTGGATGTTACCCCCTATTCTCTGGGCGTGGAAACCGTAGGCGGCGTGTTTTCTCCAATCATCTCCCGCAACACCACGCTGCCTACCAAGCAAAGCCAGATCTACACCACCGCCGCCCCCTTTCAATCTTCCGTGGATATTCACGTTTTGCAGGGAGAAAGCACGGTGTCGGCCCAAAACAAAACCTTGGGTAAGTTTCGTTTGGAGGGCATCCGCCGGGCCATGGCGGGGGTGCCGCAAATCGAAGTGACCTTTGATATCGACGTAAACGGCATTGTCCACGTCTCCGCCAAAGACCTGCAAACCGGCAAATCTCAGGCTATTACGATTACATCCTCAGAAAAAATGACGCCCCAGCAGCTTACCGCCGCCCGGGAGCATCTGCAAAAGCAGTAGACCCAGCTTGGTTACCGTCATTGAAACAAGAACGGAGAATACACTATGAACGTAGAGAAACCGAAAAAACCGCTACTCTGGTATTGTGCCATTGCTTTTATGCTGATGATGCTGTTTAATGCATTTATCATGCCAAGCCTTTCCTCACAAAAGACGGAAAACGTCAGCTATGACGTTTTCTTGTCGGCAATGGACAAGAAACAGATCAACAAAGTGCAGGTGGATCAGAGCCAGATCTATTATTATCTGCGGGGCGATGAGACCCTGTATTATACCGTCCCCATGGACGATCCCGATCTGGTCAGCAAGCTGTATGCATCCGGCGCTACCTTTTCCCGGGTAGAGCCAAAAGAAACCTCGCTTTTGGTTTCCCTCTTGATCGGCTACGGCATTCCCATTCTGCTGTTCTATCTGCTGTGGCGCTTTATGAGCAAAAAGCTGACGGGACTGGGCGCAGGCGGCAATTTTATGCAGCTGGGCAAATCCGGTGCGAAAATTTATGCCAAGGATCAAACCGGCAAAACCTTTGCCGATGTGGCCGGGCAGGATGAAGCCAAGGAAAGCCTGATGGAAATTGTCGATTTTCTCCATGCACCGGAAAAATACGCGGAAATCGGCGCCAAGCTGCCCAAAGGGGCGCTGCTGGTTGGCCCTCCCGGCACCGGGAAAACCCTGCTGGCGCAGGCAGTGGCGGGGGAAGCCAATGTGCCGTTTTTCTCCATCTCCGGCTCGGAATTTGTGGAGATGTTCGTGGGCATGGGCGCGGCCAAGGTGCGAGATCTGTTTAAGCAAGCAGGCGAAAAGGCGCCCTGCATCGTATTTATCGACGAAATCGACACCATCGGCAAAAAGCGGGATGGCGCAGGTTTTTCCGGCAATGACGAGCGGGAACAAACCCTCAACCAGCTTTTGGCGGAAATGGACGGTTTTGACGGCACCAAGGGCGTGGTGATTTTGGCCGCCACCAACCGGCCGGATTCCTTGGATAAGGCGCTGCTGCGCCCGGGGCGCTTTGACCGGCGCATCCCGGTGGAGCTGCCGGATCTGGCAGGCAGAGAAGCGGTTTTAACGGTGCATATCAAAAACGTGCATCATCTGGACAGCATTGATTTGCGCGCTATCGCCAAAGCTACGGCAGGCGCATCCGGCGCGGAGCTGGCCAATATCATCAACGAGGCCGCCTTACGAGCCGTGCGCATGGGTCGGGATATTGTGATCCAGTATGACCTGGAGGAAGCGGTAGAAGTGATTCTGGCCGGGCAGCAGCGCAAAAACGCGGTGATCACCAGCCAGGAAAAAGAGATCATCGCCTATCACGAGGTGGGGCACGCTTTGGTAGCCGCCAACCTGAAGGGCGCCGCCCCGGTGCATAAGATCACCATCATCCCCCGTACCTCCGGTGCGCTGGGCTATACCATGCAGGTGGATGAAGAGGAAAAATTTTTGATGAGCGAGGAAGATGTGTTCAACAAAATCGTCACCTTTACCGGCGGGCGCGTGGCGGAGGAGCTGATGTTTGACCTGCGCACCACCGGCGCTGCCAACGATATCGAGCAGGCCACCCGGCTGGCCCGAGCCATGATCACCCGCTTTGGCATGAGCCGGGATTTTGGCATGGTGGCTTTAGAAACCATCAACAACCCCTATCTTTCCACAGACGCCACTCTCACTTGCTCTTCGGAAACCGCTGCCAAAATCGACGAGGAAGTGATCCGCGTCATCAAATCCGCCCACGATTTGGCGGAGGATATTTTGCGGGACAACGCCTACAAGCTCAATCTGATCTCCCGTTTTCTGCTGGAAAAAGAAACTCTGACCGGCGAGGAATTTATGGATTTGCTCAATGGCAATCTGCTGCAGGAGGCCGCCGCCAACCAACAATCCCAGGCTTCGCAAGACAGCACCTCTGCCGAGGCAGATGACCAGAGCGATACAGAACCCCAGGAAGAAGCGTCTCTGCATCACGAGACAGAGCAGCCCGAGCAATCGCAGCAGCAAAAGGAAGCGGATCAAGAATAAGAAAGGAACCGCAATGGCTAATATTTTTGCACTGAAAGGCAATATTCTCTACAGCAACGCCCAAATGCAACTGGTTAGCGCACCAAACAGCTATCTCATCGCCGAAAACGGCGTTTCCTTAGGCGTATTTTCCAGACTACCGCAACAATATCAAAATATCCCCGTAGCAGACTACGGGGATAAGCTTATTTTACCGGGAATGACAGATCTGCATCTGCACGCCCCCCAATACGCCAACTGCGGCCTGGGATTGGATCTGGAGCTTCTGGATTGGCTGGAGCGATATACCTTTCGAGAGGAAGCAAAATTTGCCGATTTGGCCTATGCGGAAGCAGCCTACAATCTGTTTTGCACCGATTTACGGCAAAGCGTCACCACCCGCGCCTGCGTTTTTGGCACCCTGCACAAGGAAGCCACCCTGCTGCTTATGGAAAAGATGCAGCAAACCGGTTTGATCGCCTATGTGGGCAAGGTCAATATGGACGTGAACTGCCCGGATTTTTTGCGGGAGCCCAGCGCCGATCTGGCCACCGCGGATACGGCAGACTGGCTACGGCTGACGGAGGAGCGGCAATTTAGCAGGATCCGCCCCATCCTCACGCCCCGTTTTGTACCTAGTTGCTCGGCAGAGCTGCTGCAAAAGCTTGCGGTGCTGCAAAAACAGGGGCAGCTGCCGGTGCAATCCCATTTGAGTGAAAATCTAGCCGAGGTAGCCTGGGTGCGCCAGCTATTTCCCCAAACAAGCGGCTATGCGGACGTATACCGCCGCTTTGATCTGCTGGGGGACACCGTCCCCACCATCATGGCGCATTGTCTGTATTTGCAGCCTGCGGAAAAAGAGCTGCTGCAACAACGACAGGTGTTCATCGCCCATTGCCCCGCATCCAATACCAATTTATCCAGCGGCGTAGCGCCAGCCCGGGAATTTTTGGAGCTGGGCATCCCTATGGGATTGGGCTCCGACATTTCCGGCGGCCAAAAGCTATCCCTGCTAGACGTTATGTCCCAGGCCATTTCCGCCTCCAAGCTGCGCTGGCGGCTACTTGATGCCCAGCTAGCACCGCTGACGATAGCAGAAGCTTTCTATCTGGCCACCCGGGGCGGCGGCGCCTTTTTCGGCAAGGTGGGCAGCTTGGAAGCCGGTTTTGCCTTGGATGCGGTAGTGATGGATGACAGCCGCTTGGCAGTAGTAGAACCGCTCACCCCGGAAAAAAGACTGGAAAAACTGATTTTTTTAGGCGATAACCGGGAGGTTTTTGCCAAATATGTAGCTGGGAAGCAGCTATTTTAGGTTACTCATGCTTATTCTTGCATAGGACTAAGGCCATAAAATATGAAATCACCAATAGCGCCAAAGAGAGCAGCAACGCTACGATCACCAAAGTTGTAGCAGAGGAAAAGGTATCCAAAAAAGCAGCCATCTGCTCCGCTACGGCCACAATGAAGATAGCCGTTCCCGCCGCCAACAGCAAAAAGAACAACCGTCCTTTTTCCACACCCAATTTTAACATCAGCGGCAGATTTATGGCAGTCAAAACCAGTGCTACACATACTACAGAAAGGGTTTCTGGAATCAGTTGGCTGTCTACCGGCGTTCCTTGCACAAAAGCAACCACATAACCGGACGCCAGGGACAATACGGTAACGGCAAAGAGGCAGATCAAGGCCAGATAATATTTGCTCAATATCAAATCCTGTTTACGATAAGGTAGCATGGCAGCGTATTGGTTCCATTTGCTTCGCTCGTCATAGCCTAAACTGGTAATCGGCAGCATTGATGCATATACAATGGCAAAAGCGGTCATGGAATATCCGGGCAACAGAGAAAACACCAACAAAACCAACAAAAATATCTTTGCCTGCTTTAACAAAACGTAATAATCCTTTAGCAACAAGCCGCTCATGCTTTTCTCCCCTCCCTGACCATCAATAGCATAATATCCTCCAAACTGGTATGCTCCGCCACCATGCCGGATGGCAGCGCCTGCCGCTGGAGCAGCGCTTCCACGCCATAGGCGGAGCTGCGGCTGCCGATGATTGCGGACTGGGGCAATCGTTTAAATTCTTCTGCGCCACAGTGAACAACCGCATATTCCGCCAAAAGCAAATCCTTTTCTTTGCAAAACAATAATTTTCCTTTATGGATAAAGGCGATGTAGTCACATAGTTTCTCCAAATCGCTGACGATATGGGAAGAAATCAGGATCGAGTGATTTTCTTCCCGGGTAAAATCATAAAAAATATCCAGTATCTCATCCCGCACGATCGGGTCCAGCCCACTGGTTGCCTCGTCTAAGAGCAGCAGCTTGGGGTCATGGGAGAGGGCCACGGCGATAGCCAGCTTCATTTTCATCCCCCGGGAGAAATCACTGAAAGGCTTTTTTTCCGGCAATGAAAACTGCTGCAGCAGGGTTTGAAATTGGTCTGTATCCCAGCGGCGAAAGGTCTTGGCCATAATTTTGCCCACCTGCATGGCATTGAGACACTCGGGGAAATAGGCTTCATCCAAAACCACGCCGATATCTTCCTTAACGGAACTGAAATTTCTGGTGTTTTCCTGTCCCAGCACCAAAATTTCTCCGCTGTCCCGGGCAATCGCATCCATAATCAGTTTGATGGTGGTGCTTTTACCAGCGCCGTTTTCACCGATCAACCCCAGGATGCAGCCACTGGGCAAGGTGAAGCTGATTTTTTCCAAAGAAAAACCGGGGTAGCTTTTGCACACATTGTGCAGCTCCAATGCATTCATTACCATATTTCCTCCTTGAACAATACTTGCAGCATTTCCCATACTTCTTCCTTGCCGATATGAGCCACCGCCGCCAAATCGGCAATTTTTTGCATATGCTGCTCAATTTGCTTTAAATATTCCTCGCGAATCAACTCTAAATTTTTCTCCGCAACAAAACAGCCCTTGCCGGCTACCGTATAAATATAGCCGTCCCGCTCCAACTCGTCATATGCTCGCTTGGTGGTGATGACGCTGATCCGCAAATCTTTGGCCAGCGCCCGAATAGATGGCAAGGGTTCCCCCTCTGTCAGCGCATCGCTTAGGATCAGGTTCTTTAGCTGGGTATAGATCTGCTCATAAATC